>JAUILJ010000062.1 GCA_030433055.1 Polyangia bacterium | reverse complement strand
CCCTTGATGACCCCGCGCATGCTGCGCGTCGCCATCACGTCGAGTCCGTTGGTCGGCTCGTCCAGCACCAGGTTCTGAGGGCCGTGAATCAGTGCCCGCGCGATCGCCACCTTCGCGCGCTCGCCCTGGGAGAAGCCTTGGACGCGGCGTCCCGCGATGCTGCGCATGTCTAGCTCATCGAGCAGCTGTTCGACCCGTGTCTCCAGCTCGCTGCCCTCCAGCCCCTGCAGCGAGCCGAAGTACTGAATGTGTTCCCGTGCGGTAAGCCGTGGGTACAGACCGCGCTGATCTGGAACGACACCCAGGCGCTGCTGTGCTGCGCGTGGATCGTTGCCGACGTCGATGCCGTCGATAGTCGCCGACCCCGAATCGGCCCGCGTCAGGCCGTAGAGCATGCGCAGGGTGGTCGTCTTGCCCGCGCCGTTTGGGCCCAGCAGGCCCGTGATCTCGCCGTCGGCGGCTTCGAAGCTGACGCCAGCCACTGCGTGGATCGCGCCGAAGCGCTTGTCGAGCTGTGAGACCTGAATCATGGCGCTGCTGGCGCGGCCAGTTGGCGGCGAGCCAGCCGTGGTGTCAAGGACGCGGGCCCAACAGGTCCAGGAAGAAGTGGGGCCGCTTGAGCCCGTTGACGCAGGATGCGTCGAGCCCATCTGCGCTGCCCGCGCCGATGAAGCGAGTCACCAGTTTCGGCACACAGCCAACGCTCAGCGTCCCGTGTCCCTGACCTGGCACCACGACGTGAAGGCCTCGATGGAGCCCTTCCAGCGCGAGATCCGCCCAGCGCGGTGGGGTGGCGGGATCGAGCTCGCCCGACAACAACAGCGTGGGTACGTCGCTGACCACCGGCTCTGCCGTGTCCGGGTTGGTGCGAGCGTGGGGCCACACCTGACATGCCGCGCGCATCTCCGCGACGCTCGAAGCGGGCAGGAAGCTCTGTGCGGCATACTCGGCCAGCTCCGGGTTGTGCACCCTCGGCAGATCCTCCGAGCAGGCGACGGACAGCAAGAGTCCCAGGCTCATGGTGTTCTGCACGCTGTGGGAGACGAGCATCGACTGGGTCAGCAGCGCGTCGAGCTTGCCCTGCGCGACTTGCTCGATGACGACCGGTAACAGCTGGCTGACTTCTGCGGAGTACAGCATCCCGCGAACCGCGGAGGCGAAGGCGTCGGCCGTCAGCGTCAGCTCGATCTCCTCGCCAGTCTCCGGGTGGCGTACCTTGGCCACGAGGGGCTCTTGCTTCAGGCGCTGGAGCAACGCGGAAAAGTCCTGGCGTAGAGACGGGTAGCTCGCGCTGCAGTCGGCGTTGCGCTCGCAGTAGTCGAAGGCTTGATCGAGCGCGCGCTGACCGTCAGGCAAGAAGTCCAGGAACAGCCGGAGCTGAGGCGGCGCCACGCCGTCGAGGACCATGCTGCGAAGCGCCTTCGAGTGATGGCGTGCGTACGCCAGCGCCAAGCGCGTGCCGTACGAGGCGCCGATCAGGTTGACCCGCTCGTACCCGAGCGCCTGACGCACGTCATCCAGATCGGCGACCGCAGCCTCGGTCGTGTACTGCGTCGTGTCGGCATCCAGCTCCGCGACACATCGCCTGAGCTTGTCAGTATCGAAATCCGTGCGGAACTGTTCCTTGGGGTCTTCTGGATCCTCCAGATCGCAGCTCAGCGGGTTCGAGCGGCCAGTTCCGCGCTGGTCCAGGAACACGATGTCACGCTCGCGTCGCACGCCTTCGAGCAGGGGTGCCATGTCGTGAGCGAGGGTGATCGCAGACTGCCCAGGGCCGCCTGCGAGGAAGAAGACCGCGTCTCTCGCGGGGGACGCGGAGTAGGCGCGAAGCACGGCGTAGTGCAGCTGGATGCGCCTCCCGGACTCCAGCTCGCGGTTCTCCCACACCTCTGCGTGGCCACAGAGGGCCAGCGTGCCGGTCAGGTCACAGCGCTCCAGGCCCTCGCCGTTTCCCCCGTGCTGAGGGTTGAGCTCGGGGCCCGCCTCGCTGCAGGCCAGGCCAACCAGCGCCATGGCAAGGAGCCGACGTACGCGCTTGAGCTCTCGCCAAATCGCAGACCCAGCCTGAACAGGCTTACGCGTTTCGGGTCCGGGAAGCGACGCCACGAACTCTCAGTCTAGCCCGTTTGTGGTCGGTCCTCAAAAGGAGCCTGCGACTGGCGCCCGCAGCCGCCTGAAGCCGTGGTCGGATGAAGCCCGCGGCCGTGGTGCTCACGAGCGGTAGGAGATGTTGTTCAGCACGCTCAAGACGTCGCGATCCAGCACCGTCTTGCGGCCGTCTCGCGCGGCGGTCTTGATCGCCTCCACGCTGAGCTTGCGCAGGTGCTCGCTGAGCACCGCCATCACGCTGTCGGACGTGTTGAACTCAGAGCGGGCTCGGATGTACTTCTTCAGCTTGGAGGCAACGATCAGTGTGTCCTGGGGGAGGTCCTTGTCGTCGATATCAGGCAAGCCCATGGTCTCTGTTCCTCGCTTCACCACGCCCAAGCGCGCTGCGCGTTGAGCTGCATTGTCTTCTTCTTCCAAGGCGCGCTGGACCGCCTGTTGTCTCGCTGATTCATTCCGCGCGGCAATATCCTGCGCCTCTGGAGTGCTTCGAGAGGCCGCCCGCGCTTGGGCCGCGGCCTCCTCTTCCTGCTCTCGTTCGTACGCGGCCTGGCTGGGAGACTTGGTCTGCTCGGCCCACGCGTCGCGGTGGCGCATCATTGGCAGGTGCGCTTCCCAGCAGGGCAGCGAGCAGAAGAAGAGGCCCAGGCGCTTGCGATTGCAGGTCGACACGCTGCAGACGAAGTAGTCCTGCTCGAAGCCAATCGGCTTCTTGCAGCTGCTGCACAGTTTGAAGTAGTCGCTCAAGGTGACTCGATCCTCGAGTTTGAGAGCGTCGTGTCAATAGTCACAGCGCGACTTTGGCCCATCGAAGGCTTGCTAGGTTCGCTTCTCTCGTAACCACGCGTGGAGTTCGCGCAGGGCCGCGAGGTCGTCAGTCCCCTCTCCTACGCCCACGGCCAAGTACAGCTCTGCCGCTCGGGTGCGCCGCTGGGTTGCGAGGTAGGGACGCTCCATGCGGTCCAGCGTTCGCGCCTCGATGGTCATCACTCGCGCGAGCGTGCGCACGACTTCCGGCGGGCCGAGCAATGTCACGAGCGTCTTGGTGTCTAGTGACTCGAACGTCTCACGGTCAACACGGAGCAGGTCCAGGTAGGCTTCTTGTAGGGCTTCCATGGCGCTCGTGTCTTCGCCCTTGGCCTGGTAGCCAAGGGCGCGAGCGATGGCTTGCATCGCTTTCTCGATGATGCGCATCACGAAGTCCTGCTTGAGCATGCGCGGATGGTAGCAGCGTCGAGTGGACTGCCCAGCCCAGGTTCAGCGAAGGCGGTGCTTACACCGCTAAGGCCAGGCCCTACTGCAGGTGCACGACTCGCACGCGGTGGTTGCCGCTGTCGTCACCTCGGTTGCCGTCGGCCACGTACAGAGTGCTGCCATCGCTGCTCACGCTGAGCCCCTCGAGGCCGTAGAACTGAGCGGTGAGTGGTGTGCTCGCGTCCATCCAGCCTTGGGTTCCGTCGCCTGCGATGGTCGAAACCTGGCCACTCGAGATCTTGCGGATCACGTTGCCTCCAGTCTCGCTCACGTAGATGTTGCCGCTGCCGTCTACAGCCAAGCCTTGGGGTTGGTTGAATGCTGCGCTGGCGAGCGCACCATCGGTGGTCGCTGCGCTGCCATCGCCCGCGTAGGTCGTCACTACGCCAGCTAGCGTTACCTTGCGGATCACGTTGTTGTCGCGATCAGCGACCAGGATCTCGTCACCAGTCAGCACGGCGACTCCATACGGCGTCGCGAATCGCGCGACATCACCCGTGTCGTTGACGAAGCCGCTCTCGGAGGCTTGGGAGCCTGCCAGGTGCGTGATCCCCTTGGTCGTCGGATCGAAGATGCCGACCTTGTGCTCCAGGAAGAAGGACATCACCACCCGGCCGTCGCTGAGCGTGGCCAACCCTCGCGCGCGACCCAAGTCCTCGACCTGGAGCGCGGCGTTGCCATTCGTGTCGACCCGCCACAGCGCACCGCCGCTACCTGCGGTGGAGTTGTAGTCAGTCTGCACCAGCAGGTCGCCGCCGCTGAGGAACGTCATCGCAAACGGTCGCTCGAAGCCAGTCGCCTGAGCGAAGGTGCTGACGTCTCCGCTGGTGGTCACCTTGCGGATCCTTCCGTTGTCGAAGTCCGCGACGTAGATGCGGTCGCTGGGGCCTAGCAGGACGTTCACCGGGTTCTTGAAGTGCGCGAAGTCGCGCGTGCCGTCCTGGTTGCCGGGGACGTCGTTACCCGCGAGTGTCTCTGCTCCGACGCCGGTGAGCGCGGGGAGGTTGGTCATCGGAGCACCCGCCGTACCGCCAGTCCCGGAACTCCCGCTGCTTCCTCCTGTCCCAGCGCTTCCCGCTGAGCCGCCCGTGCCCGCTGAGCCGCCCGTCCCAGCGGAGCCAGCGCTGCCGCCCGTTCCGGCCGTCCCAGCGGAGCCAGCGCTGCCGCCCGTTCCGGCCGTCCCAGCGGAGCCAGCGCTGCCGCCCGTTCCGGCCGTCCCAGCGGAGCCGCCGTTGCCCGCTGAGCCGCCGTCGCCCGCTGAGCCGCCGTCGCCCGCTGAGCCGCCGTTGCCCGCTGAGCCGCCGTTGCCCGCTGAGCCGCCGTTGCCCGCTGAGCCGCCAGACCCTGCGGAACCGGCTTGACCGCCGCTGCCGCCGCTGCCGCCTCCGCTGTCGCCGCCACCGCAGGCTGCCAACGCGCAGGCCAGCAAGATGGACGTTGAACGCAATCGCATGAAGGTCATTCTACGCTGGACTCGTGGCTGGTGCCTGATTGCTTGCATTCGCTTCTCGTGAGTTCTTCGGTTGGGTTGGCGCCCGCGTGGGGCAGGCTTCCGACGCAGCCTGTGTGGGGGTGGTGACGGAGGTTTCTCAATTCCTGAGTGATCGCTTGATCCAGATCCCGGGAGTCATCGAGGGGCCGCGGTCAGCGCTTCCTGAGGTCGCGCTGTCGCTGTGCCCTTGCCGCGACGCCGCCGAACGTTAGCACTTTCGGACATTGAGCCGAAATCGTGCGTCCGTATGCCTGCGGAAACGCCCTGGGAGATCGCGGATTCGCGCGGAAGTTGCGCCGTGATTCGTCGCTCGTGAGCGATTTCCCATCCCA
This sequence comes from Polyangia bacterium, assembly GCA_030433055.1. Lineage (GTDB taxonomy): Bacteria > Myxococcota_A > Polyangia > Polyangiales > Polyangiaceae > JAHBVY01. Next base: position 10,524 of record JAUILJ010000062.1, on the reverse strand, counting down.
AGCACGCCGCTTGGGCTCGCTGGCCGGTGGGTGTAGCATGCGTTCCACCGATCAACGTTTGGCAGGTAACTAGTCGAGATCACATGGATTTCAAACATTCACCCCGGGTCCTTGAGCTGCTCGAGCAGGTTCAAGAGTTCATGCAGCGACACGTCTATCCAGCGGAGGCGGAGTTCGAGGCGGCGCTCGATCGCCAGTCGACCCGTTGGCAAGTGCCCGAAGTGATGGAGCAGCTGAAGGCCAAGGCCAAGCAGGCGAAGCTCTGGAACCTGTTTCTACCAGAAAGCGACTACGGAGCTGGGTTGACCAACGTCGAGTACGCGCCGCTCTGTGAGGTGATGGGGCGCTCGTTCATCGCGCCCGAGGTGTTCAACTGTAGCGCCCCCGACACGGGGAACATGGAGGTGCTGGTTCGCTACGGTACCCGCGAGCAGCAGGCGCGCTGGCTCGAGCCGCTGCTGAATGGTGAGATCCGCTCATGTTTCGCCATGACCGAGCCGGAGGTCGCCTCGAGCGACGCCACGAATATTCGCGCGGAAATTAACTCCGAGGGCGACGAGTATGTGCTTCGCGGCCGCAAGTGGTTCACGAGTGGAGCCGGCGACCCCCGCTGCAAGATCTGCATCTTCATGGGTAAGACGGACGCTTCAGCGCCCCGTCATCAGCAGCAGAGCATGGTGCTGGTGCCCATGGACACTCCGGGGGTGAACGTCGAGCGGATGCTCCACGTGTTTGGCTATGATGATGCGCCCCACGGGCACGCCGAGGTGACGTTCGACGGCGTGCGTGTGCCAAAGTCCAACATCTTGTTGGGGGAGGGGCGCGGCTTCGAGATCGCTCAAGGCCGTCTGGGACCGGGCCGCATTCATCACTGCATGCGCACGATTGGTATGGCCGAACGTGCCCTCGAGGCGCTGTGCAAGCGCGCGAACCAGCGCGAGGCTTTCGGCAAGCGCCTCGCGGAGATGGGTGTCACCCAGCAGGTCGTCGCTGAGTGTCGGATGGAGATCGACCAGGCGCGGCTCCTCACGCTGCATGCCGCGTGGAAAATGGATCAGGTGGGGAACAAGCTCGCGCGCTCGGAGATCGCGCAGATCAAGGTCGCCGCGCCTCGCATGGCGCTGAGCGTGATTGACCGGGCGATCCAGATTCATGGTGGTGCTGGCGTCTCTCAGGACTTCTTCCTGGCTCGTGCATACTCACACATCCGCACGCTGCGCCTTGCTGATGGTCCGGACGAGGTACACCTCGCGCAGATAGGTAAGCTCGAACTCAGAAAATTTCCCGCGGAATAAATATCAGGGCCGACTCGACAGCTATGGTTCGAAATCGTCGAGGGTGAGCAGGAAGGCTTCGAGATCATCGAGCTCCTGTTCGCTCAGCGTGGAGGTCACACCATGGCGGTCGTTCGGGTTGCGGGTGATCAGTACATCGCGCAGAGTCGCTGCGGACCCGTCGTGGAGATAGGGAGCGCTCTTCCAGAGCCCGCGCAGGGTTGGGGTGTCCAGTCCAGTCAGTTGACTGCCCAGGCGGCTCCCGCTCCCCGCGGACAGCGTTCCGACGTCGTGAAGCCGGGGAAGCTTCGGGGGATCGAAGCCGCTGTCACTGAACGTGGATCCGGAGTGGCAGCTCCCGCAACCCGCAGCCGCTGACTCGAATATTTGCTTACCCCGGGCGCGCGTGGCCTCCCATGCTGGGTCTCCAGTCTTGCGGTACGGACTGCTGCCCCAGCCGCTCAAGCTGTTCACGTAGGCCGCCAGCGCGTCCAGTTCTACGCTCAGTCCTGCCTTGGGATCGCCCAACGGCGTATCGACGCTCCCCGAGTGAAACAGCGAATCCGCGAGGAAACCTGTGCCCTGTTGGGGGCCTCGGATGTCGTGCTCGAAGTCCTGGATCTCGTCGAAATTGGCCGACCAGTGGAGAGCGCCTGAGCCGACTCCCGCTCGGCCGCGCAGTGGGATGGTGTTGCGGAGCCCTTCGCCGCGCCCCGTGAAGTCCCAGACCAGGTTGTCGCCTTCTCCATCGAGATGGCAGCTGGCGCACGAAAGGTAACTCGATTTGCTCATGCGTCGATCGACGGCGGCGTAGAAGATCTGTTTGCCCAGCAACACCTCGGGGGTGAGAGCTTCGGACGCGACCGTGGCGCCCTCGGCGACCAGTGGCGGGTCTCCCTGCCCCAGAGCCGAGATGTCGTATGCCCGTACGCTTCGGGACATGAACCCGTGCACGAACAGTCGGGTGCCATCCGGGCTGAGCGCGAGGCCTTGGGGTGCTTTGCCAACGTCCCGAATCGACCCCGCGTTATCCAGCGTGAAGGCGTCCAGCGCGATCACCCGCTCACTGCCTTGGATAGCCACGAAGGCCAAGCCCCCGTCGCGGGTGAAGATCGCCGCGGAGGCGAAGTCCAGGTCGTCGAAGGCGTAGCGCCCCGCGGCGCGTTCCCGAGGGAGCTGGTCGAGCGACCCCGGGACCTCCAGCACGCTGACGATCGCGCGCGCTGTGAGCTCGAAGCTCAGGTCTTTGCCCGAACGAAACAGCCCGGTCTGATTGTTTGCCTTCAACGACGGCAACCACGCCTGCGTCCCGCTGGGGTTCAACACGATCTGATTGTTGAAGCTCGGAACACCATCGTTGTTGGTGTCGCTGTTCAGTCCGAGCTCCGGCGGCAAGAGCAGGGACTGGACCTCGCCCAGTTCACCCGGGGCAGGGGCGGAAATCAGCGAGACGCGCGCGCCCTCCGCAGCGCTTCGCCAATGCGTCACGAACAGCCGCCCATCGGGCAACATGCCGAGGCCGCGCGCGTCGGGCAGCGTCTGCACGCTGTGCGTGACGCCTGCTGCTCCAACGCCGATGCTGGCTACGCCGCCCAGGCTCTGGGTGGTCACGTAGAAGAAGCGCCCTCGCGGATCTCCCACGATGCCGTAAGGCGCACTCCCGGGGGCTAGCTGGGTGCGCTTCGCGTCTGAAGGCACCAGGCGCTCGAGCTGCCATACCTCGTCGCTGTCCTGGCAGGTGAAGGCGACGAACGCCCCACTGATGGCAAGCGTGCGCGGGTGATCGCACACCGGAAACTCCCGTATCAGCTCGAGTGAGCCCGCGTCCAACAGAGAGACGCTGTCGTTGTCCGGGTTCACCACCCAGAGCCCGGAGCCCTCGGGGTCGAGGGCGATCGTGCTCGAGTGGGTAGGGGCGAGCGCCAGAGGCTGCGTGACTACCAGCAGGCCTCGGGAGCGCACCTGCTTTTGCCCTGCGGAACTAACCTCCGCGCTCAGCAGGTAGTGCCCTGGAGCCGTGTAGGTGTGGCAAAGCAGCTGGTCGCTCGTTCCGTCGCCCCAGAACGTGGAAATGCTCGCGTCGCTCGGCGTCACCTCCAGGCTGAAGCACGCCGCTTGCCCGACGTACGCCACTTGTGGTCCCGTGAGCTCCCCGACCTCCAGGCTGCTGGCGTCCTGTTCGCTGTTCGCCGCGGGGGTCGAGTCGCTACAGGCGACCGCCCAGCTCGCGAGCGCAACGCACACGCTGGCTATCAAGCGGCGGGGAGTCAGAGTTGGGGTACCCAAGGCTCACTCCGCCGTGGTGAAGCTCGACCGAAACTCTTCGACCGTCGGGTTGCCGAGATAGTCCGTGATGCCTCCGGCGGGGATCACCACTTCGTAGGTCGTGCCGGGTTCGAGCGGCTCCGCGGGCCAGAAGTTCAGGATGCCTTCCTGTCCTGAGTAGTAGCCCGCGATGGGCGTCGAGCATCCTGGGGCCAGGACCTGGAAGGAGCCCGCGAAGACCGTACCCAGCTCCACGAACTCGCTCAGGGTGATGCCGATCCGCGACGTGGTCGCGACTCCGGTCGCTCCGCTCTTCGGGCTGACCATGGTGACGCTGGGCCCCTGGGTATCCGCCGCGCTCTCCAGCGCGAACACTTGGCTCGCCCGCCCCTGCACCTCGCCGTCCGGGTACTCGTCCGTCTTGTCATTCTCGTCGCTGGCGGCGATGACGACATTGCCGAGCGGAATTAAAGTGTCAAAATCGCCGGGGTCGGTCGTCAGCTCCCCGTCGGCTTGCAGGTGGAACGTGTGTTCGAGGCGGACAGCGCTGGGGTCGGAGACATCGAAGACGTCTCCAAAGTTGCTCTCACCCACGAACGCGCGGTGGTCCTTGACGAAGACGTAGCCGCCATTGCTGTTCGGCGGGCTGTTGCCGCCGAGGTAAGCTGGCGCCGACGGGTCCTTGATGTCGTAGATGATCAAGCCGCCGCCGCCGCCCTTGCGCGCGTACCACATCTTGTCGCCGTTCAGGTGCGAGTGGTACACCTCGCGTGGTGTACCAGCCTCATCGGTGACCTCGAAGGTGCCGCCGGGGATGGGCTGTGGATTGCCTGGATCGCTGATGTCGAGCAGCGCTGTCCGCGTTCCTTCGGCGGCGCTGACAGCCAGTAAATTCCCTACGGCAAAAATGGCTCCGGCTCGGAGCGGAACCTCGAAATTGTAGGTGCCCACGATCTGTGGCTGCAGAGGATCCGTGGCGTCGACGACATACAGGCCGTTGTCCGCGCCTGCGACGTAGACGTAGGGCGCTTGCCAGAACAGGCTCATCACCACCCGTGCATACGCGTCCGGGTAGAACACTCCGGGCAGCTCGATGGTCGAGCCGAAGACCGGCTGGGTCACGTCTGAGAGGTCCCAGAAGCTCACGCCCTTGAGGTGAGTGACAGCCATCCAGCGCCCCGCGTGCTGGGAGAGGCCGGTCGCGTGGGTCTCGCGCATGGCGACCGCTTCGACGGTGTTCAGGCGCTGCGGAGCGCACGAGTTGCTGAAGTCGAAGACGCTGATCCCGCCGTCCGCCCACTCGGGGGCCCAGGGCATCATCAGGTACCCGTCGATCATGAACAGCCCGTTGTGGTGGTCGGGGTCCTTTTCGCCGCCGTCGAGAAATGCACACGGAGCGGTGCTAGGTGCGCTGGGAAACGTGTTCCTTGGGCCACCTGGTCCCGAGATGGGCGTGTAGGCTGCTGGATCGGGGCCCGGTGCTCTGCAGGCACTGCCCCCTGCGTTTCCGTCGTCGTTTCCGCCGCAGCCCAGGGCAGCGAGCCCAAGCGCAGCCACGAGGCTGCTCCAGCGGGCTCGACAGGCGGTGAGTTGCGGTTGCGTGGAAGTCAGCTCGTTCGCTGCGGTGCGGCGGACGAGAACCGAGATGAGGGGGAGCACCTACGAAACTTACCACCGAGGTCGGGAGCGGGACGAGGCGGGCAGTGAGGGCAATGCTTCGCTTACGCGCCGCGTTGCGCTCGGCCCGCTACCAACGACGCTCGGCGCTCCCTCTCACCCCCAAGACCTGCGGCCCTTGGCGCGACTCGAGACGTTCCCGCTGTGGACTGGCGTGGAGCCTCGCGGCCTGGGTCGAGGGGCCTAGTGTTGTGATCTCGGCGCTGGTTCGCCATGCCAGCGCGGGGTGGGGTGGTGGAGCTTCCGGGCGGGGAACGCAGCGACGAATTCGCTCACAAATGCTGACCGACTCGGGCTAGCGTTGACCACTATGCCTGGGGCTCCGTCGACGTCTTCAGAGAAGACGCGTGCTTGGATCGGGATCACCTTGTGGGGGCTGGGTTGCCTCTTCGGGCTGATCTTCCTCTCGTGGATGTTCCTGATCGGTCCGTTGATGACGCCGTACGCGGGCGAGATCATCAAGGCGGAGATCATCGCTGCGATGTTCGCGATCCCCGCCTGCATGGTCTACATGACGGTGCCGTGGATCGTGGACCGCTTCGATCCTGAGCCGTGGTGGGCGTTGGCCATGGCGTTCCTCTGGGGCGCGTTGGCGGCGGCGGGCTTCGCGGGCCTGATCAACACCATCGCCGGCTTTATCGGTGAGGGCGTCGCAGGCAAGGGTGGTGGAGATTTCCTCGGGGCAGTGATCAGCGCGCCGCTGGTCGAAGAAGGCTTCAAGGGCATGGCGGTCCTCGGCATGTTCTGGTTCATGCGGCGCGAGTTCGACGGCGTCGTAGACGGCATGATCTACGGCGTGTTTGCCGCGCTCGGCTTCGCCATGACCGAGAACGTGCTCTACTACTCGAGCGCGATCGCGAAGGGTTCAGTGACCGGAGCTGGCATGGGTGAGTTCACCTTCCAGTTCGTGATGCGCGGCATCCTCAAGCCGTGGGGCCACCCGCTCTACACCGCGATCACCGGGCTCGGCGTAGGCATGGCTCGAGAGACCACGAAGACCTGGGTGAAGTGGGCAGCGCCGATCGGCTTCTACTTCATCGCCGTCTCCATGCATGCCATGTGGAATTTTACCAGCGTGCTCAGCGGCTGGACTGGTGTGCCGCTCTTCTTCTTCCTGCTGATCATGTACTTCATCGTCCTGATCTGCTTCATGTCGATGGTGTTCTGGTTGGTCGCTCGAGAAGGCAAGACGCTGCGAAAGAACCTCGAGGACGAGGTGCTGATGGGCAACATGACCAAGGAAGATCTGGACCTGATCTGCTCTCCGTTCGGGCGGCTAAAGGCGCGCATGAGCAAGGGCGCGAAGGGGCACAAGATGGTGATGGTCGGCATCCGCCTGGGCATGGCCAAGTGGCACGCTGCGCGCGCCATGAAGGGTCAGAAGCAGACCGTGAGCATTCAGTCGATCGTTCCGTTGCGGCAGGAGTTGATCGCGCTGCGGCAAGAGCTCGCGCGTGGTTATTGAGTCGAGCAGTCTCACGGCGGAGCTCGGCTCCCGCGCCGGTTTCCCCGATCTGAAGAGTCGGGCATACCTCGCTCACGCCGCGATTTCACCGCCCTCGATCTGGGTCAGGGACCGCGTACGAACCTACGTCGACGACATGGCTTCGGGAGGCGTCGAGGCGTTTCCTCGCTGGATCGATCAGCGCGAAGGCTTGCGCACCAAGCTGGCAACGCTGATCGGCGCTCGCGCGGAAGAAGTCGCGCTGATGCCCAACACCACCCGGGGCGTCTCCGATGTCGCGCTGAGCGTGCCTTGGGAAGCCGGTCAGCGGGTGCTGGTGCTGCGAGGTGAGTTTCCCACCAACGTCACACCCTGGCAGCGCGCGGCCGAGCTGTTCGGGCTCGAAGTGCGCTGGTTGGAGGCGGATGATTTCCGTACGGATCAAGACCGGGCGCTGCGAGCGCTGGCGACCGAGCTCGAGCGCGGCGTGCGGCTGATGGCAGTGAGCGCGGTGCAGTTCCAGACCGGGCATCGCATGCCCCTGGAGCGCATCGGAGAGCTATGCCGCCGCCACGGCTGTGAGCTATTCGTCGATGCCATTCAGGCCTGCGGCTCGACACCCGTCGACGTCGAGTCCTGCGCCGTCGACTACCTGAGCTGCGGTAGTCACAAATGGCTCATGGGCCTCGACGGCTGTGGCTTCCTGTACGTACGTGAGGCCCGCGCAAGGCGCCTCGAAGCGCGTACAGCCGGCTGGCTCAGCCACGAGGACGGGCTGAAATTCCTGTTCGAAGGCGCCGGGCACCTGAACTACCAGCGCCCGCTCAAGCAATCCGCACAGGTGTTCGAGACCGGCATGACGAATGGCGCGGGCTTCGCTGCGCTGGAAGCCAGCCTGGACCTGATTCTGGGGTTGGGGGTGAGGACCATCTTCGATCACATCCAAGCCTACCTCGATCAGCTGGAGCCGCAGGTCGTAGCGCTCGGCTTCGAGAGCCTGCGTTCGGCGCAGATCGATGGTCGCTCCGGCACGCTCTCTTTCCGCTCGGATCAGCACGACGTGGTGAAGCTACACGACCGCTTGAACGAGTGCGGCATCACCTGCAGCGTACCCGACGGCTGCCTACGCTTCGCACCCCACTGGCCAAACGCACTCAGCGAAGTTTCAGACGTGGTCAGCGCCGTGCGCGGCGCCCTCTAGTGTCTTGTCTCCGTAGTTCGCTACGCCTTGGGCAGGCGCTCGAGATGCTGGAGGAGCCCTGCGGGAATGCTGGTGGGCCGAAAGTCTCTTCGGCTCACGAACACATGGGTGGTCTGCACCACGCAGGCGACCTTGCCCTGGCGCACGATCTGGTGACCCAGCGTGAGGCGGCTGCCATCGAGGTGAGCCAGCGCGATCACCACCTCCAGCGCATCCCCGAAGGCGAGCGGGGCGAAGTAGTCCACCTCGACGTGGCCAATCGGCGCCGCCCACTCACCGTCGCTCAGCACTTGGGGCAAGCCGTGGCCAGTCGACTCGAGGTAGCTGCAGTAGGTGTCGTGGACATAGTCCAGCACCCGCGCGAAGTAGGCGATGCCCGCGGCATCGATGTCGTGGAACCGCACCTGCCGCGACACGCGGAAGGCCCTGCTGTCCGTCGCCGCGTCCCGCAGTGCCCGCGCGGGGAAGCGAAATAGCTCGCTCATGGCAGGCGCGCGTCCTCCCAGGAAGCGAGTCCATCAGGGGGCGGAACCTGATCTGCCGCCAGCCCGAAGTACTTCGGATCCTCATCGTCGAACAGCTCAGGCCCTCCAAGGGACAACGCCGTCCCAAGATGGCCGGCAGCTCGTGGATCCTCCAGCTCACAGAAGACCTGCCCAAGCCGAAGCTCGAGCCACGCGTTGTCACTGGAGTCGGGAGCGCCTGCCGCGCGCTCCAGCCACAGGAGGGCATCCTTGAAATTCCCTGAGGAAAAAAGCATGTCGGCGACCGCCGCGAGCAGCTCCGTCCAGCCTTGCCACTGGGACCCAGGCTCTGGGAACAGCTCGAGCGCCTGCTCGAAGCGAGCCTGCGCCTCCGCCAGCTGTCCCTGCTCTGCCAGCTCGTTACCCGAGTCACTGAGCTCGGCTACCTGGGTCTGGATCCCATCGGGCAATGGGCGCAGCGTCGTTTCGGTCATGCGGGCGACGCTAGACCGCCGCTCGGAGCCTCGCCAGGATTGTTGCGAGATCCGCTGCGATGGCGGGCCCCGCCACGACAAGTCGCGGCGGGCCAGCTAGCTCGCGGCGGGATCAGGCGGCGCGCGGTGAGCGACGGCCCGCCGGACACTCGACGATGCACAACCGCGGCGCACCCTCTCTGGCGAAGCTGACCACGGCAGCACCTTCAGGGTGACCGCGCCAGGACTCGCCCAGGGCGCCGATGAGCACTCCGCTCGGAGCCGAGTTGGGGTGGATTCCAGCTGCCTCGAGCAGCACCTCGTAACTCCAGTCCCCGTCGGGATCGGCGAAGAAGTCGATGGGGGCGGCCTCGGCGGACAAACCGTAATGACGAACGCGCATAGCTAACCTCGATGGATTCGGTGGGGCGAACGGAAGGAGAAGACCGATCCTGAGGTGGCTGCGGCTACTCTCACGATCCGCCCCCATGGCTGCGGAAGGCGGTTCGTGAGCATTCGGTGAGCGCAGCCTCGATGAGCGGATCGCCTGCCGAAGGACGGCCAGAACTTGCGGTTCCCACCGACCAAGGAGAGCGCGGCACCATTGCCGCTCCCTCGGCGATCACTCACGGCCACCCAGGACCAAGGCATGTCCAAGTCCTAGCGAACTACTGAACAAAGCGCCAGTGCTTTGTGTTCAGTGTTCAGTGTCGTTGTTTGTCAGGGTGCGAAGGGCTCGAAGAGACTCGAGTTTTCGCCATCACGCCTCGCCAGGCCGTCTCCAGTCTTGACGAGGTGCCGTGATTGACACGGCAGGGGCATCGGACTGAGGTGTGGGACATGACGCAGCTCGAGGCGGGACAGCAGGCTCCAGAGTTCACGTTGACCACCCAGGCAGGGGACAGCTGGACGCTGTCAGAGCACGCCGCTCAGGGCCCCATCGTGCTGTTCTTCTATCCGAAGAACGACACCCCGGTGTGCATCGTCGAAGCGTGCTCCTTCCGCGATCAGCATGAGGTCTTCGCCCGCCTCGGCGCCCAGGTGGTGGGCGTGAGCTCCGACAGCGTCCAGAGCCACGGTCGCTTCGCGGGCAAGCATGAGCTGCCTTACACCCTGCTCGCCGATGAAGGGGGCGACGTGCGCGCGCTGTTCGGGGTGAAGAAGACGCTCGGCTTCTTCGATGGCCGCGTCACCTTCGTGATCGACCAGGGACGGCTGATCCGCCACGTCTTCAGCTCGGCGTTCAACGCCAAGGGCCACGTCGAAGCCGCGCTCGAGACCGTGCGAGAGCTGGCGAAGTAGCGCTATTTCGCGCAGCGGAAGCCGATGGTCTTGTCGCTCATCGTCGCGCGTTTGCGCTCTGCGTGGAGCTTGCTCGCCAGCTTGCGTGCGGTGTCGCCATAGTCTCCGCCTCTCAGGTAGCGGTAGTCCCCGTCGGCCGTTGACGTCCACTCCGAGACGTTGCCACCCATGTCCATCGCCCCGAAGAAGCTCTTTCCGTCGGGGAACGAGCCGACCTTGCAGGCGCCTTCCTGACGACGATCGAAGCAGGCCTTGCCAGTTGCGTCTCCGTCGCCCCACGGGAACTCGCGCCCGTCGTGGCCCACCGCCGCGTACTCCCACTCCTTGTCGGTGGGCAGCCGCTTACCTTGCGCCTTGCAGAACTGCGTCGCCTCGTCGAGGTTGACGCAGTTCATCGGGAAGTCTTCCTTTCCTGCCTCACGGA
>JAUILJ010000981.1 GCA_030433055.1 Polyangia bacterium | reverse complement strand
GTGGGTGTGATCACAGGTCTGGCGATGCTGGTCGCGGTCGCCGCGGCGCTTGGAGCCCAAGCGCTCACGAGGCTCATCGCCCTGATCACGAACCTCACCTTTCACCATCGATTGGGTACTGCATCCGCTGACCCCGCCACGCACCAGCTGGGGCTCTGGGTGGTGGTAGTGCCTGTACTGGGAGGGCTCGTCGTCGGTGCGATGGCGCGGTTCGGTTCGCGTGCCATACGGGGGCACGGGATCCCGGAAGCCATGGAGCAGATCCTGCTCAACGACGCAAAGATCCCCAAGCGCATGACGCTGCTAAAGCCCATCTCGGCCGCCATCGCGATCGGTACCGGCGGGCCGTTTGGAGCCGAAGGTCCGATCATCGCTACGGGGGGTGCGCTCGGCTCCACGCTGGGACAGATCATCCCGGTCACCTCCCACGAGCGCAAGACGCTGCTCGCAGCTGGCGCGGCGGCGGGAATGGCGGCCACGTTCGGGAGCCCGGTATCCGCTGTCTTGCTCGCAGTGGAGCTCCTGCTGTTCGAGTACCGCTCCCGATCCTTGATTCCCGTCGCGCTCGCAGCGTGTGTGGCGACGGCGGTGCGATTCACGTTCGTTGGCTCCGCACCAATATTCCCCATGGCAAATATCCTCGACCCTGGGGCGCTCGCGCTGGCGGTGTACCTCCTGCTCGGGGCGTTCGTGGGAGTGTGCGCCGTTGCGATCACGCGCCTGCTCTACGCCGTCGAGGACGGTTTCGAGCGCCTCCCCATCCCTTGGCCGTGGTGGCCGGCGCTGGGAGGGCTTGCGGTCGGCATGATTGGGTACTTCGCCCCGCGGACCCTGGGTATCGGTTACGTCAACATCGAGGAGACCCTGAACGGCGACCTGCTCGGCGGAGTGCTCCTGACGCTCTGCCTCGCCAAGCTGGTGTCTTGGCTGATCGCGCTCAGCAGTGGCACGTCGGGCGGTACACTGGCGCCGCTGTTCACGATCGGAGGCGCCCTGGGCGCGTTGTCAACGCGCCTGGTCGCCGGTGTCTTTCCCGGTCATCACATCGACCCGCGAGTGGGTGCGCTCGTGGGGATGGCCGCGATGTTTGCAGGCGCTTCCCGGGCGCTGCTCGCGTCAGTCGTATTCGCCTTCGAGTGCACCAGGCAGCCCATTGGACTGCTACCGCTCCTCGGAGCGTGCACAGCGGCATACTTCGTCTCCGGCTTGCTGATGCCCAACACAATCATGACCGAGAAGCTCGCCAGGCGGGGTGTTCGCGTGGGCTCTCAGTACGGAGTCGACGACCTCGAACTCATCCATGTTGGAGACATTGCCACGCGGCAACTCGTTACTCTCGACGCCGACATCACCATCGGAGAGGCTCGAGGAACAGTCACTCGGACGCCTCACCAGATCTACCCCGTCACCCGCAATGGGGAGCTAGTCGGAGTCGTGGACCGCTCAGACCTCCAAAGCCAGGAGGGCTCCGATAGGGTCTGTGAGGTGATGTCGGAGGTCGCCGTCGTTGCGCATGCCGATCATACTGCCCGAGAGGCAGCGGATCACATGCTACGAAGCGGTGTGGGTCGGGTCGTGGTGGTGAGCAAGGATCCTCCAAGGCAGCCCATCGGAATCGTGACCCGTCGCGACATCTTGGCTGCTTCAAAGCATCGGAGTCGGGCGGTCGGGGATCCAGGCTTGATTTCCACGCGCTGAATTTCTGAGTGGCCACGGCGCCCGCCACGTTCATGATCGGGCTGGCGCATTTCGCCAACGAAACTCACTCGCCTGCAGCGCGTCGTACGCGAACTGAAAGACCTGCCGGACGTGCGTCGAATTCACGTGGGGGGAGCGCTCTGGTGCTCACAGCGGCGAGAGCTTGCGGATGCGGCTGTTGTGCGCGATCTCGACGATGCGGTTGCGGGTGTCGCCTTCGGCCCGGAAGCGACCGAAATGGGTGGTGAAGACGCTCACGTCGCGATTGGCGACGGCTGTGACGGTCTTGCAGTCAGCCACCAGGCCCTTGTCCTTGCCGCCGGGCAACCACACCTCGGCGATCTTCAAGTCGCAGACGTCGTACAGCGTCCACTGCACGGGGTGCGACGAGAACCAGCCGGACTGAGACTGATCGACCTTGGCCTTGGAGAGGGTGGCGCCGTCGAAGCGTACGCTGTCGGCCCAGTGCTTGGAGAGCACCGACGCGCTCTTGCCGTTGAAGTCCTTCTCGTAGCTGAGCAGGTCGGCGTGAGACGCCTTCATGAACGCGCCGTTCTTGTTGCCGGTGCGGATCCCGATGGCGCGCTCACAGCACAGCGCCATGCGGGAGCCCGAGCGCTCGGCAGGGCTTGTTTCCGCGCGGGTGTCACAGCTGCCGCCGCCCCGGGTGACCACGGAGTCACCGTTCGCCCAGGTCGCCGTCCAGCTGCTGAAGCTGGCGACCGAAGGGTTCGCTGCGCACGCCTTGAGGTACTGCGTCTCCGAGCACAGCGCCAGGCCCTGGCTCTCGCAGGTTTGCGCGGCCTCCACGTAGTTCTTGGTCTGGTCACCTCCAGTGCGCTGGGCGCCGAAGCCAGGTGTCCAGACGCCGTTCGATGCCTCACCTTCGCCCACCTGAAAGCGTGAGACGGTGGGGATCTGTGGGGCGGAGGGTTCGGCGACGGGTTGCGCAGCTGGCACCTGAGGACCCGCTGGCTGGGGTTTCTCAGCCGACTCCTGCTTGCTCTTACACGCGAGCAGCGCCAGGCCTAGGCCAAGTAACCCAATCAGTGCGGTGTGCAGCTCTCGATTTGCAGGCATTACCCTGAGGATACCACAGTCGGAGGAGAGCGTCAGTCCTGCGCGACACCGCCACCCTCCGACCTCGAGTACCACCCCGGTACGTGCGGCCAGCCTCTTCCAGGT
>JAUILJ010000980.1 GCA_030433055.1 Polyangia bacterium | reverse complement strand
ACGCTCGCCCCGGGAGGGCGTGCGCGGCTGGTATCCACCGGTCGGTTCCTTACGGTTCGCTTGGAGCAAGGGGTGATCGACGCGAGTGTCGTGCCGCGGCACCTCCCAGAGAGCTTCGCCATCCAGGCGGGGGAGACTCGCATCGCCGTGCGCGGCACGCAGTTCCGTGTGGATCTGCGAGAGCAGCACGCCAAGGTCGACGTCGACCACGGGACGGTCGTCGTTGGGCTCGCGGGGGAACCTGGCGAGACGGACGGTTGGGTGCTGCGCGCCCCCGCCGCCGGAGAGTTCAGCCTGGATGGCGCGAAGCGAGGCTCCAGCCTCGAGGGCAATGTCGAGGCGCCCACCGTCGCCGCGGAACCCGTGGTCGGACCTATCGAACCAACGCTCAAGCCGAGCGCTCCGAACAAGGCTTCCACCGGTCTGACCCTCGACGCCGCCTTGGAGCGGCTGAGCGTTGCCGCCCAGGCGTGCTTCGAGAAGGAGACGCCCGAGGTCGGCGGTGTCCGAGTCAGCGCTTCGACCCAGCTCAAGCTCGCGGTCACCGCGGAGGGCAAAGTCGATTGGATTGCCTTTGAACCGCCGCTGTCGCCCGGGGTGGAGAGCTGTACCCGAGGGCAGATGTCCGGGGTTCGCGTCCACCCAGGCAGCGCACGGGAAGCCGCGCGTCGTGTCACGCTCGGCCAGCGCCACTAGCTCTCCGAGCGCCGCGTCAAACCACTGAGCGCCCGTGCGGTGCACCGATCGCTGCCCCCTGGCGATGGGGTGGCGCAGCGCCATACCTCCGGGTTTTTCAGCCAATCCGGGCGAGAATACCATGTCGGGAACTTGCGCCTACTGTAGGTGCATCCCCTACCATTACGAAGTGATGTCGAAGCTGGTCCCCCTCACCATCGCCGCGCTCCTCCTTTGCACTGCCTGTGGGCATCCCATTCAGCGAAAGCTGGAAGGGCGCTGGATCGGGCAGGCCGTCGAGAACTTCGACGATGACAAGATCGCGGCTGCGACGGGCTGGGCGAAGGGCACGAGCATGGAGTTCTCGGACAGCCAGCTCACCGTGATCATCCCCGCAGAGGACCCACGGACCGGTGGCTACGAAGTGGTTCGCGCGCACCAGAACGATGTCTGGCTGAAGGTCGCACGCCAGAACGGCGGCACCGACAAGGTCCACTTCAAGCTGGACGATGAGCACTCGATTCGCTGGGTGCTCGATGATGGCGCAGCGGGTAGCCGAGCCATCGTGATGCGCCGAGAGAACTAAGCTAGTCTGACCGGCTACGCCTCATGCCGCTTAATCCTGCCCAACTTAGACGCATGGTCGAGACCACCTGGGTCGAGCTGATGACCTGGCTCGGGGGGAGAGGGAAACTGTTCGACCTCCCTCACCCAGAGCAGCAAATCCTGTTCGAGCTCGGCTTCCGCTTGCGTGAGAACTTACGCAGCCTGGCACAGGACCCGACCTGGGACCGGCTGTTCTTCGACTCTTCCAGCGCGAGCACGCACTATTTGCCGCTCAACGAGCTCTCGAACCGCCGCCCACATTTACGCGTGGAAACTCGCAAGTTACTGGGCGTGCGCAGGGCCTCCCTGGAGCACCCCGATCTCGCGATCGAGCTTTGCATGCTGCGAGCGGCGGACGAGATCATCGATTTCGACGAGGACGGCCATCCTCGCCATCACACCTGGCTCCCCACCCCCATGGACGTCCAGGGTCGCCTGATTGACGAGAGCGTCAACATGCTCACGGGGATGAGCCGTCGCGCGGTGGAAGGCTTCCTGTTCGTGATCTACTCGAACCCGCCACAGCGCGAGACCGGGGTAGACACGCGAAGCGTCGCCAGCTGGGCTGCCTGGAACCAGGTCACTGAGTCGCTCAGCTGGGCCTCCAGACACTTCAAGGCACGGCCACCCACGCCCTCTCATCAGTAGCTGCTGCGGCGCCGGCGCAGGGCTACCAATCCGCGGCGACGGACACGCGCCAAATCGGAGACTCCTCGTGGCGCCCGTTCAGCTCGTTCAACACCGGGAGGTTCACCCCTCCCCCAAACAACCAATCCTCGATCGGGCTGACGATGAAGTCCGCCGTGGCGAAGGCGATGAACCCTCCGCTGTGAGGGTCGGTGGCGCCACTGTCTTTCGCGCGGCTATCCAAGCGAAAGTCCGGACCAGCCCGTAGCGCCAACCAATCCACTGCCTGGTACTGCAGGGCCAGCGTGCCGCGCAGCGACGAGCTGAGGCGGAAACCTTCGACCTCACCGAGTGGGTGAGCGCCGTTGAGACTCGAATAGAAGCTCCACGGCTGAGAGAAGAACGCGTAGGAGGCTCCCAGCAGAGCGGAGACCACGCCCGCGGTAGGCTGCGCCTCCATCGGTAGAAGATCCCCTTGTGAGTCTCGCTGGAGCTGCCCGGTGGGGAGCTGCAAGCCAGGTGTGAACGCCACGAGGTGTGTCGGACGCACGTCGTCTTGGAAGACGAACACCTTCGCCCGCAGCTCAGCGTCACCCAGGCCAGTGGTTCGGGCCGTAGCGAGAGTTACGTCCTGGGTCTCCCGATCCAGGAAGGGTAGACCTGCCTCGAGAAAGAGCCACGGCGCCGGGGCCCAAGCGAGGCGAAGATCCAAGCGCCGCTCGGTCAGCACGACCTCATCCTCCCCCGCGTAGCCCATGGTGTCCCGGCGCCAAGCACCAGATAATGCCGTACGGAAACGTCCAGCGAAGGGCTTCTCGCTCCCCATCACGGTCAAGGTCGGATCTCCACACCCGCACGCAGCACAGGCAGAGGCGCGACTGGAGCTGCCCAAGCCCCCGATCAGCAACAGCCCGACGATCCATGCGCGCTGGGCCGACGCGCTCACTGCCAAGAAACCTCGACAGAGTCCCGGAAG
>JAUILJ010000061.1 GCA_030433055.1 Polyangia bacterium | reverse complement strand
TCGTCTTTCAGGGAGGTCGTGATGAAGGGTTGGCACTTAGGCTTGGTCTTGGCGGTTGGTGCGTGCGGTGCGGTCGTCGCGTGTGGCGGTGACTCGAGCAGCGACGGAGACAACGGCGGCAGCGGCGGTACGCTCACGAGCGGCGGCACCGGAGGCATGGGCGGCAGTGGAGGTACTGCTGGCGCGCCTGGCGGATCCGGTGGCACTGCCGGGACCGGTGGAAACGGCGCGGCTGGTAGCGGCGCGACGGGCGGAACCGGCGCCGGCGGAGCAGGTGGCGGCGGCGGAAGCGTCATGTGCGGCACCGAGAACTGCACGGACTACAACATCTTCACCTTCAACATCCCGGCTTGCTGCCCCGATGGCATCGACAACAAGTGCGGCGTCGATGTGTCCCAGGCGGAGCAGTTCATCGGCATCACGGGTTGCGTGGAAGAGAACGCACCTGGAGATCCGGACTCGAGCTGTCCGACGTATGCACCTGTACAGCAGGTGTCGTTCCCGGGCTGCTGCCTGCCTAGCGGCGTGTGCGGCAACGTGCTCGACATCAGCAGCTTCGGCGGTCCCAACATGGGCTGTGTCGACGTCAACGCCGCAACCGACGCAGGCGCTTCGCAGCCGTGCGGAAGCGGTACGGGCGGCACGGGGGCTGGCGGTGCGGGCACCGGTGGCTCGGGCACCGGCGGCTCGGGTACCGGTGGCACCACGGGCGGCACGGGTGGCGCGGCGAACTGAGCCGAGCTGACCGCAGCGCTCTTAAGAAGCGCGACGCATGGAGAGGCTGGGCACTTGGCGCCTGGCCTCTCTTGCGTTTGAGTGCAGCGCACTTCTTTCGCTCGTTCTCGGGCTGGCATGCCGTTTGTCCTCCCCCCTTGATCCCTCGAAGCCCCGACTTACCTTGGCCCGACCATGCGAATGGACCGACTCACAACCAAGAGCCAACAAGCGCTGCAATCGGCATTGAGCGACGCATTACGGCGCGGAAACCCAGAGATCATTCCCGAGCACCTGCTCGTGGCCATTTTGGAGCAAGAGGACGGCGTGGGCGCGCCGCTGGTCGAGAAGGCCGGCGCCAGCGCCCCGGTGCTCAAGCGTCAGCTCCAAGAGCGCCTGGAGAAGCTGCCCACCATCAAGGGCGGCGACGAGCCACGATTCGGGCGCCGGCTGCTTCCGCTGACGACGAAGGCGGAGGACGAGGCCAAGGCCCTCAAGGACGACTACGTCTCCGTCGAGCATTTCCTCCTGGCAGCGGCCAAGCACGACAAGGACATCCAGGCGATCTTCGATCGCAACGGCCTGTCCTACGACGTGCTGCTGCGGGCCCTGGCCCAGGTGCGAGGCAATCAGCGCGTCGTCGACCAGGACCCCGAAGGCAAGTTCCAGGCGCTGGACAAGTACACCCGCGACCTGACGAAGCTGGCGGAGCAAGGCAAGATCGACCCGGTTATCGGTCGCGACGAAGAGATCCGCCGCGTGATGCAGGTGCTCAGCCGACGCACCAAGAACAACCCGGTGCTGATCGGTGAGCCAGGTGTTGGCAAGACCGCGATCGCCGAAGGCATCGCTCACCGCATCGTCACCGGTGACGTCCCCGAGAGCTTGAAGAACAAGCGACTCGTGGCGCTGGACCTGGCCAGCATGGTCGCCGGTTCGAAGTTCCGTGGGGAATTCGAGGAGCGCCTCAAGGCCGTGCTCAAAGAAGTCGAGACCGCCGAAGGCAGCATCATCCTGTTCATCGATGAGCTGCACACGCTGGTCGGCGCAGGCGCGGCAGAAGGCGCGATGGACGCGGCGAACATGATCAAGCCGGCGCTCGCGCGTGGTCAGCTGCGAGCCATCGGCGCCACTACCCTCGATGAGTACCGCAAGCACATCGAGAAGGACGCGGCGCTCGAGCGACGTTTCCAGCCGGTGATGGTCGACCAGCCGTCGGTGGAAGACACCGTGGCTATTCTGCGCGGGCTCAAGGAGCGCTACGAGGTGCACCACGGGATCCGCATTCAAGACGCGGCGCTGGTGGCCGCGGCGACCCTGAGCAATCGCTACATCACCGATCGTTTCCTCCCGGACAAGGCCATCGACCTGGTCGATGAGGCAGCCTCCAAGATCAAGATGGAGATCGACAGCATGCCGATCCCCATCGATCAGCTGGAGCGCAAGCTCTTGCAGCTCAAGATCGAGCAGCAGGCGTTGAAGCGCGAGCGCGACAAGGCCAGCAAGAAGCGCCTCGAGGAGCTGAAGCTCGAGGTCGCTGACCTCAGCGCCGAGCGCGACGCCGCGAAGGCACAGTGGCTGAAGGAGAAGGAGATCATCGAGCAAGTGCGCGATGCGACGCGCGAGATCGAAGAGCTCCGCACGGCAGAGGAGCACGCACGGCGCGCTGGGGATCTGGGCAAGGCCGCCGAGATCCAGTACGGCACCATCCCGTCCCTCGAGCGCAAGGCGCAGGACGCCCGCAACGAGCTCCAGCGCATCCAGCAGGGTCAATCGTTCCTCAAGGAGGAGGTCACCGACGAGGACATCGCGGGCATCGTCTCCAAGTGGACCGGCGTACCGGTGAGCAAGATGCTCGAGAGCGAGATGCAGAAGCTGCTCCACATGGAGGAGAACCTGCGCTTGCGCGTGGTCGGGCAAGACGACGCCCTGGTCGCGGTGGCCAACGCCGTGCGCCGCTCCAGAGCGGGCCTCGGTGACGAGCAGCGTCCGATCGGATCCTTCCTGTTTCTGGGGCCGACGGGCGTCGGAAAGACAGAGACGGCGCGCGCGCTGGCGGAGTTCTTGTTCGATGACGAGAAGGCGATGATCCGCATCGACATGAGCGAGTACATGGAGCGCCACAGCGTCAGCCGCCTGATCGGCGCGCCACCGGGCTACATCGGCCACGACGAAGGCGGTCAGCTCACAGAGCCCGTGCGCCGCCGACCCTACAGCGTCGTGCTCTTCGACGAAGTCGAGAAAGCGCACCCGGACGTCTTCAACACGCTGCTGCAGTTGCTCGATGACGGTCGCTTGACAGACAGCCAGGGCCGCACCGTCGACTTCAAGAACACCGTGATCATCCTCACCTCGAACGTGGGCTCCCATGAGCTCGCGGCGGTGGAGGAGCGACGGGACCTCGAAGACGACGACAAGCTCGAGCTGATGAAGCGAGCCGCAATGGAATCCCTGCGGAACTTCTTCCGGCCCGAGTTCATCAACCGTCTGGACGAGACCGTCGTCTATCGTCGGCTTGGTCGGGACCAGCTGGCACGCATCGTCGACATCCAGCTCGCCCGGGTGGAGAAGCGGCTGAAGGCTCGGGAGCTCCACCTCCACCTCACGGCTGAAGCCAGGGAATTCCTGGCTCAAGCCGGCTGGGATCCGCAGTTCGGTGCTCGACCGCTCAAGCGCGCGATTCAGCGCTTCCTCGAGAACGAGCTGGCCCAGGAGGTGCTTGCCGGGCGCTTCTTGCCTGGAGACACGGTCGAGGTGGACGCGGCACCCAGCAACGACAAACTGACGTTCGACGTCAAGCGCGCTCAGACTGAAGCGGCCGAGCACGTGACCCCCGCGCCTCCCAACTGAGGCGCGACCAACGACTTGAACGGCGCGTACTTGCCTAGCGGGTACGTGCCGTTCCCTTTTGTCTCATCAGCGCTCGAGGGGCAGCTCGGCGAGCAGATCGTAGACGCCGCCCTGGGGCGTGAGCGTAGAGCGGTAGAATCGCAACGAATCCCCGAGGAAACTTGTCGTCTCGGGTTTGGGGGAGAGGAGCAACGTCTCGGGCGTCAGCCAGCGGCGTACGTCGCCGGCTGGCTTGACGCGGGCCAAGGTGACGTGAGGATTGTACGGGCGCTTCTCCGGTTCGAAGCCATGAGCCGCCAGGCGCGCCGCCAGATCCCGCTGGAGCTCCGCCAGGTCGAGCGCATCGGGGCCAGCCACGCCAGCCACCAGGGCGCGGGCGCGCCGCGGGGAACCAAAGATCTCCAACGTGTCGCGCAGGGCCAGTCGAAACGCGGCGCGATCGTGCGCCAGCGAACCCAGTACGCCGCGTAAGGTCTCGACCTGATCGCCCCGCGTGTCGCCCAGGAAGCACAGGGTGACGTGCATCTGCTGGCGCACGATCCAGCGCACCCGCCAGCCCGCGCCCCGCTGCGCTTTGAGCTGCTCGAGGCGGCGCCTGAGCCCCTCCTGAACACCGACCAGCGCCTGAGTCGTCGCGTCCGGCACATGCAGCGCCACGAAGGTGCGCCGGAGCGACGTATCGCTCATCGCCTCGGTCATGCTGCCTTCGGAGCGTGGCCTTCCAGCAGCACCTTGCGCAGCAGAGTCAGCGCCTCCCACGCGGCGCGCAGGCGCACGCGTTCGCGCTCGCGGTGGAACATCATCTCGCCGAAGCTGAGGCCTGCGTTGGGTCCCAGCGCGCCCGCCTTGCTCGCGACGGCGTAGTGCACCAGGCCCACGGGCTTGGCCTCGGTGCCACCGCCGGGACCAGCGACGCCGGTCAGCGCGATGCTCACGTCACCGCCGAGTCGGTCAAGGGCGCCCTGAGCCATGGCGCCAGCGACTTCCGGCGACACCGCGCCGTGGTCTTCGATCAGCTGCTGATCGACGCCAAGCAAGTAGTGCTTGCTGGCGTTGGTGTAGGTCACGGCGCTCGCGGTGAAGTACCGTGAGGAACCAGCGACGTCGGTGATCAGCTTGCTCACCAGGCCCCCGGTGCAGCTCTCAGCGGTGACGAGGCTGAGGCCGCGCTCGAGCAAGAGCTGGCCCACGACCTCAGGCAAGCCCGCGTCGCCTTCGCCGTACACGATACCGCCCAGGCGCCGCTGGGTTTCTGCAGCGGCAGCGCGGGCGGCATCGAGCGCGGCCGCCTGGGTGGCGCGGCGTGCCAGTAGCTTGACCTCGATCTCTGGAAAGTGCGCGCGGTAGCCGACGATCACGTCTCGGGCTTCCTCCAGCCCCCCGAGCAGGTCGTTCACCTTGCTCTCTGGCAGCCCAAAGGTGCGCAGGCGCACCTGTGCGACATGGCTCTCCGGGTTCAAGGCGCGCGCGAAGTCAGCGACGTGGGTCTCGAACATGGTGCGCATCTCGTGAGGCACGCCGGGCATGAAGAAGGCGCGCGCGCCGCCGATGTCCACGGCGAAGCCCGGGGCCGAGCCCACCGCGTTGCTCAGGATGCTGGATCCCTGGGGAAAGTCCGCTTGCTTGGCGTTCGACGGTGTGAGCTGGTTGCCGTAGCTCTCGACGCGCTTGCGGATCACCTCGAGGGCCTCCGCGTCCCGCCGCATGGGGACTCCGAGCAGCTTCGCGACGGTCTCGCTGGTCAGATCATCCGTGGTCGGTCCGAGGCCGCCCGTCGACACGATCAGGCGGTGAGCAGCGCCCAGGCGACGCAGGCTGGCGATGATGGCTTCGGGATCATCCGCGACCGTCTCCGCGTGGCTCACTTCCACGCCGAGCGCCGTGAGCTGGCTGGCGAGCCAGCTCTGGTTGGTGTTGGTGATTTCGCCTCGGGTCAGCTCGGTGCCTATGGAAAGCACTGCGGCGGTGGTCTGGGTCACGCCGGGTTTCTAGTACTCGAGTGGGGTGACGACAATCGCAGCACGGGATTCTGCGCTGGCGCGCCTCACCCCCTGACCTGCACGTCGAGGAAACTAGGGCTTGTGTGGATGCGTCTTGAGCCAGGGGAGGACGCGCTGCTCGAGGGCGTCGTGGAGCAGCACGAGCTGGGCACAGTGGCCGCGCTCCTCGCTCCCGTGGTGGGCCCAGAGCGTGAACCCGCCTTGCTGGACGTAGGAGAAGCGGCCGAACTCGTCAGGGCCTGGGTCGAAGGGCTGGCGTTTGAGGTCGAGGGCTTGAAGCAGGCGGTCGGCGGTGACGCGGGTCGGCGCGTAGCCCTCGGTGGGCACTTCGGAGTGAGTGATGACGAGGCGCTTTTCACCTGCTATCGCCTGCTTGGCGAAGGCGATGACAGGCGTGAGGTAGCGCACCTCGACCGAGGCTGCGGTGCCGTCCGTGGGCTTGTCGAGCTTCCAGCCGGCGTGGAGGCCGTCGAGCAAGACGAGCGCGTCTATATCCGCAGAGAAACGCTTGAGCAGGGTGGGGATGGCGCCGACTCCCGCGCTCCAGCCACTCAGGGTGAGCGTGCGGACGTGCGCTTTTTGCTTGCCTGTGTGCTTTTGCAAGGCAATTCGCAGTGAGTGCAGCAGATCCTGGAAAGCGTCGTCCTTGCTCAGGGGCTTGCTGTAGTCGCCCGTCAGCGTGCCGAGGTCGATGCCGACGTAGACCAGACGGTCGGAGAACGGCTGCACGATCTTCCGCGCTGGCTTGTGGCCGTGGAAGTGGACGAGCACGTCGTAGCCAAAATCAGCGTCGTGACCGCCTTCCGTGGGGATCCATGCGCGGCCGAGAGAGAGCTCGCGAGGCTCGGCGAAGTGATCGGGTGTCTTGGGGTCCAGGGGACCGCAGCGACCCACCCGTTGGTCCAGGCGAGCCGGTGGGTGCACGTCCGGTTCGGCAGCGGGGCGCTCCGAGGGCGCAGCGGGAGGTGCCTCCACGGCGACGGAAGGGGCGGGAGCTTGACTGGCCTGAGCGAGGGAGCGGCCCCGGATGCCGATCAGCGCCGCGAGGATCAACACGCCCACACCCAAGACGAGGAGCGCGCGGCGGTAGACCTCCGCGTCGCTGCTGAGCGGAGCCTCCGAGGTGCTCGCCCGGTGGGGCTCGGGCGCTTCGAGCTCGGAGTCTTCGTCAGCGGGCTCAGGCGCTTCGTCTGGTGCTTCGGGTTCGGTCACCTGAAGCTGGATGTATCGTCGCGCCTGCTCGCGCGCAAACTCCGGCGTCAGCTGCCGGTGAGGCGCACTGGACGGGTGCTCGCCGGGCGCAGACTGGCGCCGAGCTGTGGCCAGTCGGCGGTGACCACCAGCTCCACCCGGTTTCGCCCTCCGTGCTTGGCGCGGTAGAGCGCGGAATCCGCGGCGGCTAGCAAGGCTTCGGGGATGCGGTCGAGCGTCTGCTCAGTGGAACACGCGCCGATGCTCGCGGTGACGTCCAGCTGCGCCGCCCCAGCGCTGATCGGCTCGGTGCGGATCGCGTCGAGGACGCGGGTGGCCAGGGAGCGGGACTGCGTGGTGTTGCAGCGAGGGAGCAGCACCGCAAACTCCTCTCCACCCAGCCGTCCTACCACGTCGTATTTTCGCAGCACCCGGGTGACCCGCTTGGCGACTTCTTTCAGCACGGAGTCTCCGGCGGCGTGACCGTTGATGTCGTTGATCTGCTTGAAGTGGTCGAGGTCGATCATCAGCACCCCGATGGGCAGGCCATCGCGTTCGCTGCGCGCTAGTTCGCTCTTCATGTGGTCGAGGAACGCCGTGCGGTTCAGCAAGCCGGTCATCCCGTCGTGCATGGCCTCGACGCGCAGCGCTTCCCGGGCGGCGACCAAGGCCTGCTGGAGCTCGATGATGCGGCGCCCGACGCGCAGCCGCACGTTCAGTTCGTGGCGGTTGCACGGCTTGGTCAAGTAGTCGTCAGCGCCTGCTTCGAGGCCCTCGACGATGTCCTCCGACGCGTTCCGCCCGGTGAGCAGGATGATGTAGACGTACTCGTCTCCTTTGCGCTCCCGTACGTAGCGACACACATCGACTCCGTCGACCTCGGGCATTTCCCAGTCGATGATCGCCAGCCGCAGCTCAGGATCGGACTCGAGCGCCGCGATGGCCTCGCGGCCGTTGGAGGCCATCGAGACCTGGTAGCCCCAGCTGCGTAGCCAGCCGCAGAGCATGGCTCGGGTCATGGACTCGTCGTCAGCGAGCAGAACCTTCATCAGGTGCCTTCCTTCCTCAGGGCTGCTCGCAGCGCGTTGGCGAGGCGCTCCAGTTCGGCGTAGCCCGCGGGGGCGAGTGCTTCGGCTGCTGCCGGCTCTCGGCGCTTGCCCGCCTCTTCGATCGCGCTCAGCGCCTCGCGCGCCGGTTGAGCACCTAGCTGAGCGCAAGCGCCCTTGATCGGATGTGCCGCGCGTCGAACACGCTCCGCGTCTCCCGAGCGAACGGCCTGCTCCAGCTCCCGCACTCGACTGGGAAGGTCCTCCAGGAACAGCTGCAGCAAGAACTCCAGCTGTTCGCGATCGCCCATGACCTGTTCCAACAGCTCATCGAGCAGGACGGGCGGCGCCGCGCTGGCCACGAGAGAAGCAGGATTGCCCATGTGAAGGTTTACGGCCGAAGGCACCCAAACCTGAAGTGGCTTTCCCTGCCGCGCGTCGCCTGCCTGCCCACGCGGAACGGAGTTCTGACTGCACGCCCTGCCGATTGTCGCATGCGTGGGCGGCGCTTCCGCTACGCTCAGGCTTCGTGTGGCGCTCCATCCGCGTGCTTTGGCTGTTCTGGAGCATCTTCCTCTCCTACGGCTGGCAGTGGGGCTTGAGCAAGCTGCCGCTGCCCGCTGGCTTGCGTCAACGCGTCGAGAATCGCTGGGAGCGGGTACACCAGCGCAACGCCGAGCGACTGGCCGCTGGCTTCACCCGACTGCGAGGGATCTTCATCAAGCTGGGGCAAGTGCTCAGCGTGCTCGGTGGCTTCCTACCCCGTGCCTACGGTCGCGCCTTGGAGAAGCTCCAGGACGAGGTGCCGCCGCGGCCCTTCCACGAAGTCCGTGATCGACTCGAGGAGGCTCTGGGCAGCAACCCACTCTCGGAGTTCTCCGAGTTCTCCGAGGTGCCCATCGCCGCTGCTTCGCTGGCGCAGGTGCACCAAGCGGTGACCAAGGGTGGCGAGCGCGTCGCCGTCAAGGTGCTGTACCCCGGCATTCAGAAGCTGATTCGTCGGGATCTCGCGACGATCCGCACGGTGCTCCCGATCGTACGCCGTTTGATCCTGGTGTCTCGCTTGGAGCGCGTGCTCGACCAGCTGTCCGCGATGCTGAATCGGGAGACCGACTACACCAACGAGCGCAAGAACATCGAGCGCATGCGCAAGGTGTTCGAGGGCATGCCCAACGTCGTGATCCCGAAGGTCCTCGATCAGCTGACCGCGGCCAGCGTGCTCACGATAAGCTTCGAGAGCGGAGCCAAGATCACCGACTTTGCTGCATATGAGCGCATGGGCCTCGAGCCCAAGGTCGTCGCATCCTTGCTGGTCGAGTGCTACTTTCGCATGTTATTTACCGCGCGGATATTCCATGCGGATCCTCACCCAGGGAACTTCCTGGTGCGTATCCCCAAGGGGGAGAGCCAGCCCACCCTGGTGATTCTGGATCACGGCGCAGTGGAAGAAGTCACCGACGCCCTCTCCCAGGGCATGCAGGCCGTGGTGCTCGGCGCGCTGACCAGGAGCGACGACCAGATCATCGACGGGCTGGAGAAGATGGGCTTCGTGGCGCCGGGTGGCGATCGGGAGCTGCTCGCAGGTGTAGCGAAGGAGTACTTGAAGGTGCTCGCGAACGTGCAGATTGACGACTTCTCCAAGCTGGATCGGGACACGGTAGAGAAGCTCGCGGGCTTCGAGCAGACCCGAGGACGGCTGCGGGAGATCATGCGCAACATCGAGTATCCAGAAGGCTACTTCTACGTCGAGCGCACTCTCGTTCTGCTGTTTGGCTTGGTGGGGCAACTGGCTCCCAAGGAGGGTCTGCCGGGGTTGGTCGCCCCATTTGCCTCTCAGGCGTTCCTTGCCATGGCGACGACCACACCCCAGGCTTAAGCGAGCCATGGGCTGGCCCAGGATACTCTCGAGTGGTGCTCTCGCGCTCCTGGCGGGCTGCGGAGCTCCGGCTCGAACGCCGCTCACGAGCGATCAGTGCCACTACCAGGTCACGCTGCGCGACGCCGAGCAGGCAGTGCTCGACGTCGACGTTCGCTGCAGCGGGCCAGAGATCGAGAGCTTCGCGTTGGACGCGCCGGGAGCAGCGCCGTTCGTGCGGGCCTGGCAAGGCTCCACGCAGCTTGCGCGGGAGCAGCGCTCCTTCCGCCTCGAGCAGCGCGGTTCCCAGGTACGCCTGCGCTATCAAGTCGACCTGGCCAAGATGGGTGACGAGTACCAAGACTTCGACATCGCCCTGCACCAGTCGGACAGCGCAGGCTCCGCAGTCGTCTCGCCAGCGTCTACCTGGCTGCTGCTGCCGGAGCCGCTGCCCGCGGGGTTGCCGATTCGAGTCTCGGTTAAATTGCCACACGGAAGCAAGTTCCGCACCGGCCTCAGAAGGGCAGGTCAGCTCGACCCAGAGTCCGGCGCTGGAGACTACGAGCTGCTGGCCCAGGAGATCCCGGTCGCGACCTACTCGGCGTTTGGTGACTTGAGCGTCCAGGAGCTGGAGTTTCCGCCGCCCATCGGCTGTTCAGGTTCCAGCGCGCGCGAGTGCCAGCGGGGTACCCTCGAGGTGGTCAGCCTCCCACGCCTCAAGCCGAGCGCCGTCGCCCATCGTGAGCTGCTAGCCTGGGTCCAGCGCTCGGCTGCCTCGGTGAGTGATTTCTGGCACGGCTTCCCCGTGACTCACGCATCGCTCTTTCTCATTCCCGTGCGGAACAGGGATGACGTGATCTTCGGCAAGGTGTTACCTGCCAGCGCGCCATCCATCGCGCTCCTGGTGGGTGAGGATGCGACGAAGGACGAGCTAGACGATGACTGGATCCTGGTGCACGAGCTGTTTCACCTCGGCGTGCCGTCCTTCAGCGGTGAAGGCAAGTGGTTCGATGAAGGGCTCGCCACCTACTACGAGCCTGTGATCCGCGCCCGCGCCGGCAACAAGAGCGAGGAAGACGTGTGGAATGAGTTCGCCCACCAGATGGGCAAGGGACTCGATGCCATGCGCAGCACCGGCCTCGAAGGAACTCAGGACTACGACGCGGTGTACTGGGGCGGCGCGCTGGTGTGCTTGCTCGCGGATCTGGAGGCGCGCCGACACAGCGACGGTCGGCTGGGCCTGGAAGACGGGCTACGCGAGGTGCTGCGTCAGGGAGGGCAAGCGTCCGAGGTGTGGCCGCTGGCCCAGGTGATGCGAGTCGTGGATCGCACGCTGGGTGCATCGGTCTTGACCCGCCTCAACGCGCGCTATGGGGCGCGGGGCAGCGCTGTCGACCTCGGCAGACTGCTGAAGGATCTGGGTGTGGCTCGGGCTGACTCCGGGATTGCCTTCGTGGAGGCACCGGATGCTCAGCTCCGGCGGTGGCTCGTGTACCCGGCGGCGCGCTCAGCAGGCGCGGTCTCGCGGCGATCGGCAGGCAGCTCGGGGCTCGACGTTGCAGCGCCTGCCAGATAGCGCTTTCGAGGCCTGGGTTCAGGCGCTAGTGAGTGGCCCATGCGTCGCATCGCCCTGATCTCCACCGGTGGCACCATCGAGAAGACGTACGACGAGCTGCGCGGAGTGCTCGAGAACAACGTGAGCGTGCTCGACGTGATGCTCGGCTCGCTGGAGCTGCGTGGAGTCTCGATCTCTCGTGTGGGGTTGATGAACAAGGACAGCCTCGAGATGGACGAGGCGGATCACGAGTTGATCAGCCGGAGCGCCTGGGATCTGTCCAAGAGCCAGGACGGCGTGGTGATCGTGCATGGCACCGATCGCCTCGCGCACACCGGCGAGGTGCTGTGCCGGGCAGGTACGCCGCCGGTGCCCATCGTGCTCACCGGTGCGATGCGGCCGTATCAGCTGCGCTCGACCGACGCGCTACAGAATCTCACCGAAGCGCTGATCGCCGTGCAACTCGTGACGCCCGGGGTCTACGTGGCGATGCACAACCAGGTGCATCAGTTCCCTGGGGTAATCAAGGACCGCGCCCTGGGCACCTTCGTCAAGCCGCAGCCGTAGAGCTCACGGAAACGTAGAGCTCACGGAAAGCGCCGCGGCGCCATCGTGACGATGAACGCCTTGAGCGCCCAGCCTGGTAGGTTTGGCGGCAAGGTGATGATCGGCAGATCCAGGCCATACTCCCGCCGGCGGCGCAGCTCACGTACGCAGTGCAGCGGGTTGCCGCTGACCGTGAGCGCCTCGATCATGGCGTCGGTCACCGCGTCTTCGGCCTGGCTGCGCGTCGCCTTGTCCTTGTAAAGCTCAGCGATGCGTTCGCACTCCTCGCCGTAGCCAAAGTTGGTGAGCAGCTCCTTGTAGTACTCACCCATGCCGCCGACGTAGAACGCGATCAGCTCCCGCGCCTTCTTGGCTGCCTGTCGTCCGGGCAGCGGGATCGCGGTCGTGAAGGGCGCAGTGACGATGGTGTTCGGGTTGCGGCCTGCCTTCTGAGCGCCTTCGGCGATCCACTTGCGGCCTTGCTCTAGCTTCTCGTAGGGCCAGAACACAGGCATCCAGCCGTCAGCCATCTCGCCGATGCTCTGGATGGCCTTGGGCTTGAGCGCCGCCACGTAGATCGGCACCTTCTGCTTTGGGGGCTTCACCTCCAGGGTGAAGGGCCGGTAGTTCCACAGCTTCGCGTCGGCCTCGCTCAGCGGCTGCCCATCGAGCAGCGTGCGCACGACGCGGATCACGTCACGCACCTGGGTCAGCGGCTTGTCGAATGGGCGTCCGTGGAAGCCCTCCACGACGTTCTTGCCGCTGCTACCGATGCCCAGCATCAGGCGCCCGCCGCTGATCTCTTGCAGCGTCGCCGCCTGCATGGCGATCAGCGCGGGGCTGCGGCTATACACGTTGACGATGCCGGTACCCAGCTTGATACGCTTGGTGTTCAGCGCAATTTCCGTGAGGAGACTGAACACCTCGTAGCCCCACACCTCCGGCAGCCAGAAGGAGTCGTAGCCGAGCCTATCCGCGAGGATAGCTGCCTCGAGGTAGGTCTTGCGGTCGTAGTTCTTCCAGAACGCGAGCAGTCCCGTGGGCTGATGCATGGTGTCCGTCTCTCGGCTTTCTTGGGGGGGAGGCGCGCCGCACGGTCGCACGCAGCCGCTCGTGGCCACGTTGCAACCGGGGGGCACACCGCGTGGGTCGGGTGCTGGCAACCGTAATGACGCGGCGCGCCGTGCCGCGCAACTGGAACCACAAACCAGCTGAATCTTTCCGGTCGCGTGCCTCAGCGCAGATGTCCGAAGCCGCTGTGGATCATTTCACGATCGTCTCGCAGCCCAGCTGGAAGTTGACGCGCTCGATGCTTCCGTCGCGCAGTCCTTCACAGGTCGCGGGGCAGGCGGTGACCGTCTCGGCGGGATCGACCCCTGGGGTGTAGTACCAGCCAGCTTCGTTTCCGCACTGGCTCGGGTCGGACACCTTGGGCACCTGGGTCTCCTCACCCCCTGTCGAAACTCCGAAGTTGACGCGATCGAAGTCGACGACCATCCCGGCCTGAGGCTCTGGGATCAAGAACTCACAGCCCAGGGCTTCGAAGCGCACGCTGCGCAAGGCGTCCGTCAGGTTGGCAGAGGCGTTGCTCCCGACATCGGCGAACACCACACCGACGTCCGGATCCGTGCCGGCTGCGGCGATCTGTTGTAGCGGGCCGCTGTTGATGCCAACGCCCACTACGAAGGTGGAGACGCTGGGTGAGCCCGCGAGGCCGTCCGCGGCGATCTGTGCGATACTGGACGCATCCGTGGGGATACAGTCGGTGGGGTCCCCGTCGGTCGCCAGGATCACCGCCAAGCGATGATCGGTGTGATCGGCGCCCCAGACGCGCAGAGAGTCGATCGCGCTGAGCAACGCCGCGGAGGTGGGGGTGTTGCCGCTTGGGGTGACGCCCGAGATCGTGCTGGTGATGCTGCTGGCCACCGTGGCCGCAGGCCCGATGGCCACGCTGGGAGCGTAGTCCGTCGCCTCGCATGAGACGTACGGTGCGCTACCCAGGGACGCGAAACACCGGTCGAAGCTGCCAAGGTCCTGGCACGGACCGTACGGGCCGCAGTCCTTGTCGTCGACACACGAGGAAGGTGGATCGCCGCTCAAGAACTCGGGAAACAGGACCAGCCCGAGCTGCAGCGCGTCGGTATCTGTATCCGCGAGGAATGAAGTTAGCGCGGTGTCCAGCGCTTGCCAGCGCGTCCCTCCGCTGGTCACCACGTCCATGCTCTTCGACCGATCGACGACCAGCAGGCTCCCCAGGGGTCGGCGCTTGGCCTCATAGGTCTCGCCCAGGCAGAAGTCGGCGTCGCTCGCGTCCGGGGCGGCCGCGTCCAGGAATGAGCCGCCAGCGCCCGACGTCCCACCCGAGGCCTGGCTCCCGCTGCTGCCGCCGCTGCTCTGGCCGCCGCTGCCGCCGTCTCCCGGGCTCGAGCTGCCGCCGTCCGCGGAGCTGCATGCCACGTAGAGGCCCACGCACAACACCACACTGGTCAGCCGCCAAGTCCTCATGCTCGAAGGATGGCAGCCAGCCGTGCGCGCCTCAACCGCGTTTCCCCCGGGACGCGTTCGTCCTTCAGGCAGGGCCTACTTCAGGCCGAAACGCTGGGGGTGCTCCGCCACGAACTGCACGTAGTAGCCGGATTCTTGGTTCGCCTTGATCTCGCCAGCCTCACAAGCGGCCTCGAGCGCGCGCTTGATGTCTCCGAGCAAGCGCGAAGGCGGCAGCTTGAAGTGGGTCATCAGCTCGTTGCCTACTCCCTTGGGCAGAGGCGGTATGCGGGCGTCCAGCTCCGCCAGATCTCTGATGCGCGTCGCGAGCTCGTTGATCTTGGCGATGCCCTTCTTCTTCTTGATCGCGCGCTTCGTGGTGATGTCCGCGCGCGACAGGCACAAGAGGTCGTCCAGGTTCTCGCCAATTTCTTTGTGGAAACGACGAACGGCGCTGTCCGTCCAGTGGCTGTCGTACTGGCCAGCGCGCAGGTGGTTGAGCACCAGGAAGCGGATCGAGTCGCGCAGCGTCTCCTCGCTGGAGAAGAAGCGCTGGCGCTTCTCCAGCTTGTCGAACATCCGCGCACCCACCACCTCATGGCCGAAGAAGTGCACCTCGCCGTTGTCGCCGAAGCTGCGGGTGCGCACCTTTCCGATGTCGTGGAACAGCGCTGCCCAGCGGATGTTGAGTCGCGGGACGGCCTGGGTCACGACCTGCTTGGTGTGCTTCCACACGTCCTTGTGGCGCCACTCTCCATCGCCAAACCCGACCATGGCCTGGACCTCGGGCAGCAAGCGATCGAGCACGCCAGCGGTGAGCAGAGCGTCGAGCCCCAGGTCTGCATGCTTCGCGACGATCATGCGATCGAGCAGCGGCCGCAGATCCGTCCCTTTCAGACCCTCCAGGTCGAGATCCCCCACCGCCACGACCTCGATGTTCGACTCACCCGCTTCTGCGAGCTCGACGGCTCGAGCCACCGCCTGGACGGCGCGGGTCTTGTTGCTTTGATCGGGGGCTAACGTCATGTGCGGCGTCTCGGTCGCGATTGGCGTAGCAGAGGCCAAGTCATTTCCGCGCTTTCCCGGGCGGACTTCCGGGTTGTTGGACCACCGGACCAGGGCCAGCTCGGCACCAAACGGGTCGCCGCCTCTAGCACAAAATCGACGCGAGACCCGCAAATCCAGCCTTGGATCGTTGAAAGCGCGGTGGTTGGCGCGTGGACCTCGACGATTTCTCGTATCGTTGTCCCATGGGATGCCGGTTCATGTGGGTTTGGGGGTTAGGTGCGCTGCTGATCGCTGGCTGCTCGAGCGACGACACCAGCGACTCTGGCGCGGGCGGTAGCGCTGGGCAGGGTGGGAGCGCGGGCGCCGCCGCGGGCGCTGGCGGCTCGAGCACCGCGGGCAGCGGGGGCTCGTCCAGCGGGGGCACCGCCGGGACGTCGGGGGCGGGTGGCAGCGCCGGCGCAGGCGCTCTGTGTGACCAACCCA
>JAUILJ010000060.1 GCA_030433055.1 Polyangia bacterium | reverse complement strand
CCGGACGGGTCAGCGTGACAGCTGGAACAAGCCGCCTGACCGTGACGGATCATCCAGCTGTATGCGTGCGCGTCTTCACTCACGGAAAAGACAACGAAGGCCGCCAACAAGGACAGCAATACGCGCGCGCCGCCGCGGGAGAGGCTGCTGAGGGACAGGCCACTGAACGAGAGGGAGCGCTGGAGCAGCGCTGACGTCCTTCCCACCCAGCGGTGCACACCGCTCGTGTTCATGACTGCACTTCTCTCCCAAGCGGCGGCTTCAGTCAACGCGACGTCGTCGTGCGATGAACAAATTCCCATCGCCTGACGCGGAACGAACAGCAAATGCCGTTGTGATGTCGAGAATCGTTCCGTGGCTGAGACACAGCGAGCCAGCTCGTTCGTTTGGACGAAACCATTTCGCGCGAGCGGCATACGCCACGTCGTGGCGCCGGCGCCTCGCCCCCGGTGAGCCGTACTCTGTGGCGCAGCTCGAGAGTTACCCCGCGGACTCAAGCGAACGCTCAGGAACGTAGAGCGCGAGAGAACGCTCGAAGCCGGTCAGGGGCCACGTGTAGGGCGTTAGCTGCTCCAGCCTCCAGCCCTCGAGGTTCGGCGCCGGCTCCTTGGCGAGCAGCACCCACACCGCACGGCGAGCCAGCCTCGCTCCCTCACGCAGCCACTCGGGAGGAGGCAAGGTGGCCCGGGCGAGCGCGACCGCCGCAGACTGATCCGGCAGCGTATCGGAACGCTGTCTCAGCACCTGAGCGCGAGTCAGCTTCAGCCGCCCCACCATGCTGCGCAGAAACGCCACCCGCTTGTCTCGCGGCTCCACCAGCGTGAGGTGGATCTGAGGGAGCAACATGCCGAGGGGCAACCCTGGCGCACCGCCGCCACTGCCCACATCCACCCAGGCGTTGCGTGAGGGTGAGTCCTCCGTGGCGAGCAGCGGCGCCCCCAACTTCGCCAGCCACGCCGCATCAGCAAGGTAGAGGTCCACGAGCTCGTCGGCGCCGCGGGCGGCAGTCAGGTTGTGACGTCGATTCCAGATCACGACCTGGTCGAGCAGATCTGAAAATCCGCTGCGGTCAGCCACTTCGAGTTCTGCGGCGGCGAATACTCGCTCCACCCGCGCATCCCAACCCTTACCCAGCGTCTGGAGCGATCCGGCCACGCCCCCAGAGATGTCACAAAACTACGGCAGACGTCACACCTTGCGCTAAGGAAAGAGCCGACGTGGAAGCCCTCTCTCTCCGCATCCAGGACCTCGCACGTACGGCCTGGCCCAGCTCCCCACCCTCGAGTGCCCCCGAAGTGGCTGAAATGCCAGGCGGAGCGTCGACGCGGCGGTTTTTCCGTGTGCAGTCGGGGCAGCACTCGGCCATCGCGATGTTCGTGCCGGACGCGACCAAGCCGGACGAGATTGCCAAGACTGACGAGTCCGGTCGCCGCTGGCCGTTCCTGGAGGTGCGGGATCTCCTGGCAGAGCGCGGTGTGCGCGTGCCCCGGCTCGTGGCTGAAGCCTGCGACGCGGGCCTGATCCTCGTGGAAGATCTCGGTGACGAGACCCTCGCGCGTTTCCTCGAGCGACGCCCCGAGGCGAAGGCAGAGATATACCAAAAGGCCGTGCTGGATCTGGCTAGGGCGCAGCTCGCGCTCGACCCGCAGGATCCCAAGCACGCGTTGCCGCACGAAAGCATCGTTCGCGCCCGAGCATTCGACTTCGATCTACTCAAGTGGGAGGTCGATCACTTCCTCGAGTGGGGGCTAGAGGCGCGGGGGATCTTCCTCGACCCTCAAGATCGCTTGGCCTTCGATCGCGCTGCGACCCATCTGGCAAAAACCATCGCCAGCTGGCCCCAGAGCTTCGTGCACCGTGACTACCAGAGCCGCAATCTGATGGTGCGCGGAGCGCCTGGAGCCGAGGAGCTGGTCTGGATCGATTTCCAGGACGCCTTGCTCGGCCCCCGGGTCTACGATCTCGTCGCGCTGCTCAACGACAGCTACCAGTCCTTCTCGCGTGAGTTCGTGGAACAGCGCCTGGAAGAGTTCGGACTGGCCCTGGGTTTGGGGGAGAGGGAACGCGCACAGGTGGTGTGGGAGTTCGACTTCGTCACCGTACAGCGCAAGCTGAAGGACGCGGGTCGCTTCGTCTTCATCGATCGCGTTCGAGGCAACCCAGATTACTTGGACTTCGTGGAGCCCACCATCGAGAAGGCGTTCGCCAGCATGGCCCGCTGCAAGAGCGACCCTGTCGTCGATGAGCTACAGCAGACGCTCGGCCAGATCCTAGGAAAGTAGCCCGGGCCGCTCGTCAAGGCCCGAGCGCGAGCCACTCGTCGGCCCAGGTCGCGTCCAGGAAGCGCAGATCGCTTCCGCTCGGAAATAGGCCCGGGTGCGCCTCCACGCATTCGAGCAGCCCCTCGAGCGCGGGCCCCAGCTGGCGCAGTGCAAGCACCACGTACAGGTGCCCCACCCCGACCGCGTTACCGATGACTACTCCGTCATCTCGCAGGTAGGGCTCCAGCGCCAGTTCCACCCGCGCGCGGACCTCGGGCCGCTGGGAGAGCGGAACGGCCGAAGGCAACTTGAGGTACACGAAACGCTCCCCCACGCGACTGAAGCGCCGCGAGCTGACGGGTGAGCCTTCCAGGAAGCACTTCAAGAGTTCCGGGCACCGAGTGGAAGCCATCAGCGTGTCGTCCATTCCACGCATGCTCGGCGCACCGCTCGCGTCGCGGAGCGGCTCGCCTTCGAGCAATGTCCAGTCACTCGCGTCGGACTTCGACAGCGGCGCCTCAGGGAGCCCCGCGAGCAGCCCCTGGACGCCCCGCTCCACCAGGCCAGCGAGCTCCACCAGTGGCGTCACTGCCGCACCTTGCCCTGCGGAATCGAGAACGCGCAGGGCGCCGCCGCGCGGCGCGGGAGACACGCCGATGCTCCCCACCCACTCGTCCAGGAGCTGCTCTCCCAGGACCGCCTCCGCGTAGACGGTCGCAGCTTCCAGGGCTTGCTCGTCGTCGTGGCCAAAGCACCCCGGGACCGCGAACGCCAGCTCCAGCAGGTGCCCGCGTACGAAGCCTACGCGAACCCGCGTGCCTGAAAAGTCTCTCCCCAGGCAATCCGTTGCTCGCGCCACTCCTTCGGCGTGCCCCAACGCGGGGAGCCCGGAGACGACCGCCACCCCCCGAGTGACGAGCTCGTACCTCAACAGATCGAGCAGCGGATAGGCCTCCAGGGCGCCACGTGCGCGAAGCACGCAGGTCGCCGCGCCGGGAGTCGCAGCGAGCCACTCGCAGTTCAAATCCCCATGGAATTTACAGAGCAGTCCCTGTACGAGCCGAGCACGCTGCGCCTGCGGGCCACCAGACAAGCACGTCCCAAGCTCGCTCACCAAGGCGTCAAATACGGCGGGGTCCCAGTCATCGGCCCGTCGTGGCCCGTTAGCGAGGCGCCCCAGGGCCATCGCCCCCAGGCCGCCCCCAGTTATATCCGTAAGGAATTTAGCGTCCACGCGCACACTGGCGACAAGGTCGCCCTCCGGCTCTGTCTCGGAGGCCCCCTGGAGAAACCGCATGGCAACCATTGGAGAGAAAACGATGCGCGGCACGTCTACTTTCCTTGACAGGTCACAGGTCGACCCATATGCTTTGCCCCATCATGACCCAGGCCATCAACTTCCACGGCGCGACATCCCTCGGGGCCACTGTCCCCGCGGCGCAGCCGACCTGCAAGGGTTACGAACCCGCGCGGCTCGGCCAAGGTGTATGCCGTCGGGAGGGAAGCCTCGTCGATAGCCAGGACAGCACTCCCTAAGCGTATCCACGTGATGTTTCACGAGGCCGCTTGGGACACCAAGCGGCCTCGCTGCTTTTGTACTCTACGCACGCAAATGCACGAATAAACAAGGCTTTTTGCACTCGGCTCCAGCCGGAGAGTTGCTCTCCGAGCGGACTCGCACCCACGCTTCTGCAGCCTGGATCGCCCGAAGCGCACCTGACCAACACCACGACATCTGGCCCAGTAAAAAATCGAAGTGGTTCAAATAGAATCACTCCGACCCGCGTCAAAGGACACACGCCCAAGCTGGCGATGCCAGCGACCAGAGGAATCATGAACACCCGCACCGCACAACTCGATCGCAAGCGAGATGCTTCCCCCACGGAAACGCTTCGTTGGTCGATCATGCCAAGCACGGCGCGAGCCTTGCCCGGCAGTTGGCGCGGCTTCGTCGGCGAGGAGCGGCCCTACGGCACCCTCGATCGACTCCTGGGCTCGGCCCGTGTTCAGCCCGGCTGCGCCGACGCACCGAAGATCCGCTTCAACGCTGGGTCCACCGAAGATCACCAAAACCAAGGTCCACCATTCCCTCGCGGAAGTCTCTGAGTAAGCCATCTGGCTCGCTCTCCGAGGCCGCCTGAGGGAAACCCAGGCGGCCTCGCTGCATTTGGCCCGCTAGCTACGCGCCAGCCGCAGTGTGCATCCGCTCCGGCGTTGGTCACCGAACCAACACGCGAGCGACGAGGGGATAGCTATGTCTCGCCACAAGTTCTGCCTCTAACGGGCAGCCACTCAACCGCGTCACATCCGCGAGGATTTGAAGCACACACCGTCCACACATGGCGTCTCTCACACCGGGAGCGCGGCGCCCACTCGGCGCGAACATTCCAGAGTCGTCCAAAGGTAGGACAGCGCGCTCTGAACGCGTCAATCGGGGTTCGAATCCCTGCTCTGGATCCAAATGTGATTCCTGCGGCTTTGCCGACTGTGCGCCTAAAGGCGGCGCACGGTGGATCACCGTTGTTTGACAACTCACGTAACGAGAAAGCCTGGACGGAGAACGGTCCGTCCAGGCACTCGAGCTTGCTCGACGCGCTAGCTTCACGTTTGCGGCCGTCCCCGATTTTCACCTCGCACCCACGGTGGTGCGCAGAGAACACAACAGGGGGCGCGACCTCGGCGTGGAGCGGTCCTTCGCCGCTTGCACACCGTCCGAGCCCTCAGGGGTGCGGACAGGCTCGCGCCCACGTGGCGCGAGCCACCTTGGCAGGTGTGGGTAGCGATGCGCGCCGGGCAAGACCTCGAGACATGCTTCGTGAAGCCGCTGGGTGGCTGCCCGACTGTCGATCGGGTGAGACGGGTTCGATTCCCGTACGAAGCGCCGGGCTTGCTCGTGCTCGACGACGCCCACGCCCTCCCTGCAGCCGTCACCCTGCGCACCAGCGCTGCAGAACCGAAGTAGGCAGGAACGCGTCGACCAAGTCGTAGGACGCTCATGCTTCGGAAATGGCGAATCGAGCAGGCCTGCCTCTGTCTCTGCCTATTGCCCGTTGTTGTTGGCTGTGGCGCTGACAGCGGAGACGCTGACCTGAAATCCGCCGCCCCCGAGCGGGTCGTGGAGACGGCGGGCGCGCCCCGGGCTTTGGCACCAAGCAGTCAGGGTGTGGTTTGGCTCGAACGTTCCGGTACGGAATTGCGCATCGTGGCCTGGGAGGCTGGGTCACGGTGGACCGTCCTGGACGACCCCTCATGGGGGACGCTCGCAACACCGCTCGTGAGCGGTGATCAGGTCTACTTCACAACCACTGAGCTCAGCGACTCGGGAGACTATGTCGCGCGTCTACACCGCGTACCGCTAGCGGGAGGAAACCCTGAAGTCGTCTACGAGGCCCTCGGCACCAACCCGACGATTGCGCAGAACTCAGCGAGTGTGATCTGGTGCTCTGACGACGGGATCGTCGCGCTGCCCAAATCCGGTGGGCCGGGGACCCAGCTGGCGTCCCTGTCGTCGAAATCGTGTCGGGCGCTCGCGGCGGACGACGCCAGCGTCATCTTCTCGTCGGCCGACGAACTCGTCAGTGTCCCGGTGGCGGGTGGCGAGACAAAGACGTTGGGGGGCGCCGTGGACGAAATCGCCTTGGACGCTGACAACGTCTACTTTGAGCGGGATGGCGTCTTCTCGATTCCCCGCGGCGGCGGATCTCCTGAGGCCCTGGAGCCTATCGGGGCGTCAATCGCGGTAGACAGCGGCTTCCTATACTTCGAAGCTCCTGCTCCGTTGGACGCGTACAAGCAACTGGCGAGCACAATCAATCGGGTCGCTACCGACGGAGGCGCCACCCGAGAGCTGGTGAGCGGCGTCGTAGACTCAGAGCACGAGATGGGCGGCTCCCTCGTGTACGATCCAACGCCGAACGGCGACTACGTCTACTTCAGCACACTGTGGGGCATCTACCGGATACCCAGGTGATTGGCAGGAGCGGCTCCGCCGCGCTTGCTTGTGCCCGGATACCGAACCGCTAGTAGTCGATGGGCACGCCCATCAGCAGCACCGTGTCGACGATGGCGCGGCGACGCAGCTCCGAGTGCTTCAACAGCTCGGGGTCGTTGCGGTAACTCTCGAAGGCCTCCGCGCTCTCGAAGCGAATCAGATGGACTTCCCTCACCCGATCCCCCTCGCCCTCGTCCACGAAGACTGCGCGCTCCAGGTTCCCTCGATGGCGCTGCATCACCCTCGCCGCCATGCTTTCGAACTGGCGAAAGGCTTCGAGTTCGCTGCGCTTGACGGTCAACGTCGCGACAATCATCAGTGCCATCCCGCAATTGTGGGGTCGGCAGGCGTCGATCGGTCAAGGGTCTCACCCTCCTCCAAGTGTGGTAACCTCCGAGTTACATGCATCCACTGGACGCGCTAGCCAGCCCGATCCGCCGCCAGCTCCTGCTCGAGCTGCGCGCCCAGCCGATGGCAGTGGGCGATCTTGCAGCCCGCTTTCCGGTGACGCGCCCCGCTATCTCCAAGCACCTGCGTGCGTTGGAAGCTGCCGGGCTGGTCCATGCACACTCCGAAGGCACCCGCAACGTGTACAGCGTGCGCATGCAGGGGCTCGCGCAGGTGCGGGAGTTCTTGGATTCGTTCTGGGACACCGCGCTCGATCGCCTCGCAGCGCTCGCGCACGAAACGGAGCACTGAACGCGTGATTGAGAAGTCCATCCACCTGTCCTGCTCCCTGGAGCGCGCTTTTGTGCTATTTACAGATCGAATCAACGAGTGGTGGCCGCCGGAGAGGCGGCACATCAAGCACCCGCAGAGCGTGATCGCGCTGCGCGAGGATCGCTTCTGGGAGACCGCGCCCGATGGGACGGAAGTCGAACTGGGGAGCGTGCGGGCCTGGGAGCCACCGCGCCGCCTCGTCCTCGACTGGTTCCCCGGCACAGACCCGGAGCACCCCACCTTGGTGGAGGTGCTGTTCGTGGCTGACGCCAAGGGCACCTGCGTTCAGGTCACACATCGGGCGGGCGCCAACAGCGCCGACCTGTTTCCGATGCGCGCCCCGCGCTACGCGGCATCGTGGGACCTCGTGCTGCAGGCCCTCGCCGCATCCGAGCCTTGACCATTGGTAACCCCCAGGTTACCAATGGATAGATGACTGAGGTACGAGCCACGCAACGGTCAAGCGCGTTCCGGTTGGAGACCAGCGTCGAAGTCTGTATCCAGGCGGAGCCAGCGCGCATCTGGGAACTGCTGACCGACGCCAAAGAGTTTCCGCGCTGGAATTCCACCGTGACGAGCATCGATGGCCGCATCGCGGAGGGCGAGAGCCTCAAGTTGCGAGTTCCGATCTCCGATCGAACGTTCACACCAAAGGTGAGCGGAGTTGAGCCCGAGCGACGCATGATCTGGAGCGACGGAGCCGCCCCCTTCTTCAGGGGTGTGCGTACGTTCGAGCTGGACCGAGCTGGAAACGAGACGGTGTTTCGCATGAACGAAGTGATGAGCGGCGTCTTCTTGCCGATGATCAAGGGCTCGCTCCCTGACTTCGCGCCCGTCTTCGAGCAGTACGCTCGCGACCTCAAGCGTGCCGCGGAAGGCGGCAACTAGCGGCTGCGCTGAAAGCGAAGAGCACCGCGAAGGCGCCCTGCCAACTTAGCGCGCGGTGAGAACCGGGTGTGCAGGCTCAACGCTAGGCCTGCTAGCGGTTCTCCTTGCGAATCACGCAGCGGAGGCCAGACCATACTTCGTCCACCGCGCAGACCTTGTTGTCTACCAGGCCGAGGGGCAGTGCTACGTCGCGCACAGCATCCTCGGTCATGTCAGTGGGGAGCTTCGAAGCCTTCTTGGGCCACGCTACCCAGAACCCGCCAGCTGGCTTCAGGTGAGAGGCGAGCTTAGGGAAGCGTTCGTTTAGTTCCGCACGGCTCTTGACGAAGAGCATGATAAAATCGTACTCACCGCGGCCCGTGAAGCGCGTCCTGGCTGAGCGCGTTTCCTCCTGGATCAGCTCGCGAACGTTCTCGGGCATACCCAGGAGCAGGATCGACTGCCCCGGCTTCAAGCCGAGCTTCTTGGGCAACGGGGTACCGGAATAGCCTGCCACCCGCGCAGCATACA
Organism: Polyangia bacterium; assembly: GCA_030433055.1. GTDB lineage: Bacteria > Myxococcota_A > Polyangia > Polyangiales > Polyangiaceae > JAHBVY01. The sequence goes on along the minus strand of JAUILJ010000060.1, from coordinate 7,421 downwards.
CCAAGCTGCCGGGTAGGGCATAGCCACCAGTCGCCCACATACGTGGTCATGGTGTAGTGGATCGCACGTCTGGTTGTGGCCCAGGAAGAGTGAGTTCGAATCTCACTGATCACACTTAGCGGGATCCCGATTGGCAGGCGTGTTTCAACGCCCCTGCTACGGGCAGCTACCCGTTCGGCTCCATCGTCTAGCGGCAAGGACGTCTGACCCTCAATCAGCGAACCGCGGTTCGATTCCGCGTGGAGTCACAAAGCCTCACGTCGCCGCCCGTATTCGGGAGGCGGCGCGAGGCGAGTTACTTCTGGGCACTCTCGGCTGCCGTTTCACCTCTCAAGCCGAGCTCTGCCCCACCGGCGAGCCGCAGCATGCTCACTGCGCTCCCGGTGTCCTCTCTCCCTGTAGTGCAACGGAAGAACGTCGGTCTACGAAGCCGGAGACGGTGGTTCGAATCCACCCGGGGAGGCTACGAGCAGCGCACGCGCCGAATGCCGGCAGGATTACATCAAATCCAAATTGACCCGATATCTTGCCATCACTCGTCGGCGCACTATTTCCGCACGACAACACCACGTCCCACCTCACAAGCTGTTCTAGCTGGGTTCGATCCCCAGACCCCGTACCGGAACGCGCGGGTCGCCACGATTGATTCCAGGCCCTCCCCCAGCTTCCTCACGAAACCGCAATCACCTTCGCACAGGCGCCGTGAGCAGATTTATCTCACGGAAACTAAAGGTCAACATGAAACGAAAACGGTGAACCCATGATACGAGAGCACCGTGCGTCTCAGGAGGCGCACCAATCGGGCCGCGTGCACCGCACGTTGATGCTAACCCCGTGGTACTTGCCGCATAAGGTCGTCACCTGGAAGGACGCCGTGACCATGCTCTTCTTGGGCAAGGTCGAGGTGATCGTTTCCTACGATGAGGAGCTGCGGTCTCCGAGTATCACCCTGAAGACCCCAGCGGTCGTGCGCCTCAAGGACGGCGCAGGCCGAAACAAGCTCGGACATCGCCGAGAGGGTGTGAAGTTCTCGCGCATCAACGTCTACCTACGCGACGAGTTCACGTGTCAATACTGCCGCGTGAAGTTCCCGATGGCGAAGCTCACCTACGATCATGTGGTGCCCCGTGCTCAGGGTGGCCGCACGGTGTGGGAGAACATCGTAACGGCGTGCTACGAGTGCAACTCGAAGAAGGGCAACCGAACGCCGCACGCGGCGAAGATGCCCCTCAACAAGGAGCCTCGGCGCCCGAAGAGCCTGCCTCACCACCCCTTGATGCTGGACATCAAGACGGTACCGAGTGAGTGGCAGGACTTCTTCCAAGTGGGTGTCGTCGGCAGCGCCTGACACATCCACGCGGTAACAACTTGATTGGCCTGTGCGGCGGGAAGGGCGCCCGTACACGGTTTTCAGGCACTGTGTTCCAGCCAATCCGTCTGGCCCGGACGTTAAACGGGCGTTTTTCACTCCCAGAGAGCGGCGGCTCCCACGCCCCTCCTGGTTCGGGCTTGAATGGGGGTCGCTAGTTGTGGCGACGGAACGCGGCGCGCAAGTCTCGGTCTTCGCACAGCGACCGCAGACTCTACGCTTCCAGCTCTAAGCTGAAACAAGCCGCGAGCGTCCATCGCGAAGAACGACCTCAGGGTGACTACGCTCACTCGCCTCGGCACCCGAACCCTGCGGGGCGTTCCGCCGCCTCCACAAGTCGCTCAATTTTCCACGGGTAAAGTCACCGGAAGCTCTCTAAGACTGCACCGTCCGCCCCCTCATGCGCCTCAAGGTGCGCTCCGCGCCTCGCCGATTGCTTGGGATGGACTCAAGGCACTTGGAAGGGGTCGGATGATCGTTAGCGACTCGCAATGTCGCACTCGCCTCAACGAGGCACGCAGCAACTTTTCTCCAGGTGTAGCGTAGTTTGGCTAACGCGTCGGCTTTGGGTGCCGAAGATCGCAGGTTCGAATCCTGCCTCCTGGACCACGTCGATCCGATGCTCCGAGTCTTTCCGCGGGTGAGCGTCGGGTCGGCTTCTGCAACCGTCGTCCAATAGTAAGACGTGAGAGCGCCACTCTTGAAATGCGGGTGCGATTCCCGCCGGTTGCTCCGCGCTCAATGGTGAGCGCTGCCACCTGTTCTCGATCCACGCCGGGGCCGGGGTCAGGGGGCACTGGAAGGTGAACTGTCCGTGGGGGCAGGCTTCGTTGCTAGCGAGTGCGCACCGCAAGGTGTGGGGTTCGACTCCTCCAACTTCCGCTGTTCGGCGCGCGGACACGCGCGTCAATCTCATCGCTCGGGCACGCCGAGTCAGCATCGATTCTTTGTTCCGCGAGGAACTTTCGTCCACCTCGAAAGGAGGGGAATGTATCATGGCAAACAAGCAGCTATTCAAGTCGGGCAAGGGTCGTCTCCTGCCTCAGGCCAAGGCCAAGAACCAGGCGGGCGGCATCGCCTATGCGTTCGGTCCCAAGCACGCGCTAGCGCAGTTCGCTGCGACGGGTACGTTGAGCGCGACGTTCTACGCGAGCGCCGAGTCGCAGCTCGAGCAGCTGATCGGCTTCGCGGCTCAGGTGTCCCCAGAGTTCCTCGCCAAGACTGCCATCTACATGCGCCAGCAGGGCTTCATGAAGGACTCGCCAGCATTGCTGGTGGCCCTCTTGTCGACCAAGGATGCGCGCTTGACGCGCCTCGTGTTCCCTCGCGTGATCGACAACGCGAAGATGCTCCGCAACTTCGTCCAGATCCTGCGCTCGGGCGTGCTTGGTCGTAAGAGCCTCGGTACGATGCCCAAGGCGTTGGTACGAGGCTTCCTCGACGCGAAGTCCGACCTGGCGCTGTTCCGCGATAGCGTGGGCAACGATCCGTCGCTCGCCGACGTGATCAAGATGGTTCACCCGAAGCCAACGTCGCCGGCTCGTTCGGCGCTGTACGGCTACTTGCTGAACAAGCCACACGACGCGTCGCTCCTGCCCGCCGAGGTGCAGGCGTTCGAGGCCTTCAAGGCTGCGCCAAAGGGCGCCAAGTTGGTGCCGGACGTGCCATTCCAGATGCTGACGGCTCTGCCGCTCGGCAAGCGCGAGTGGCAGGCGATCGCGCGTCGCGCCGGTTGGCAGATGACTCGCATGAACTTGAACACCTTCCTGCGACACGGAGTGTTCGAGAACAGCGAGCTCGCGCATACCGTTGCGAAGCGTCTGGGTAACCCAGCCCTTGTAGCCAAGGCCCGGGTGTTCCCATACCAGCTCCTGATGGCTTACAAGGCCGCGGGCGCCGAGCTACCGGCAGTGATCCGTGAGGCGCTGCAGGACGCGATGGAGCACGCCACTCAGACGGTTCCAACCTTCGCCCAGCGCGTGGTGGTGCTGCCTGACGTTTCGGGTTCCATGCGTTCGCCGGTGACCGGCTACCGCAAGGGTGCAACTTCCGCCGCGACCTGCGTCGACGTGGCTGCGCTCATCGCTTCGGTGGTGTTGCGCAACCACAAGGACGCGCGCGTCCTGCCGTTCGAGCACCGCGTAGTGGACATCCAGCTGAACCCACGGGACAGCGTGATGACCAACGCGCAGAAGCTCGCTGCGGTAGGTGGTGGTGGCACGAGCCTCAGCGCGCCGCTCGAGAAGCTAAACCGCGAGCGTGCGCAGGCGGACCTGGTGATCTACGTCTCCGACAACGAGTCGTGGGTCGACAACAAGCGCCGTGGCGCGACCGAGCTGTTGCGACAGTGGGAGCAGTTCAAGCAGAAGAGCCCGGCTGCAAAGCTGGTCTGCATTGACCTATTGCCGTACGGCACGACCCAGGCCATGGATCGCGATGACATCCTGAACGTCGGCGGCTTCTCCGACCAGGTGTTCAAGGTGATCCGCGCGTTCGCCGAGGGCAACCTCGGCGCCGAGCACTGGGTGGGTGAGATCGAGAAGGTCAGCCTAGAGCTGAACTGATCGACTGCCCCGAAAAAGAACGGTTCGCGCGCCCGCAGCGCTCAGCGTGAAAACGCTCGGGGGGGGCGCGCTTGAGCCAGAACCTCGTTACGTGAGTGTCCCTTTTTCGGCGGGCCAGCGTTGGGCGAAGCCCGACGCTGAAGTCAGCCAACAGATCTCGGTGGGTTAGAGCGGAACGAGTCTCCTTTGGGAGGTCCCGGAACGGACCGGGTCGCGGTCAGCCTGCGGGCGCGCGAGCTCTTCCGATCCACCGAACCAACTCGAGCCTGAAGTCACTCCACGCTTCGGAGCTCTCCCCCAAACCCAAGCAACCGCACAACACACAGTTTTCGTGACGAATGCCGTGAGGACTACATGGCTATGAACCCGTATGTCGTTGGTTCGAATCCAACCTGCACCTCCAAGCGCTCCGGCGCCGAAGCTCGGTGCAGTAGCTCAGTAAGGTAGAGCGACGTAACACGTCTTCGCAAATCTTTGTCGTCACACTTTTCCGAGGCGCGCAGAACAGCGCTCCTCACCCCAAAAACATACATTTCCACACGGACCTAAGCCGATTCACTCCGCAAATGCCGACGCGGACTGCAGGTCCAAGCGCGGCTGCGACACTAGGCTCGTCGCGAGGGTTCGAATCCAAATCGCGGCTCTGCCTTTGACTGGGCAACCCGCCAGGGACCTGCGGCGAGAAATACGTCTCGTCACAACTCGTTGCTGCAAATCTCAACTTTGGCGAATGCCGTGAGGACTACATCGCACTCCGGAGGTCGTTGGTTCGAATCCAACCTTGGTGGCGTAGCCGCCAGTGGCTCAGCGGGAGAGCGTCGGAAAATACGTCTTCACAAACCCTCGTCGCCGACCTTTCAACAATTGACACAAGGAAATACTATGAACACCGTGACCCTTTACCGTCCGGTGGGGCCGGTGGAGCTCCAGCGGATCCGCGAGCGGAAAAACTTGGGCTTCCCCCCTCGCCTGCCGGAGCAACCCTTCTTCTACCCCGTGTGTAATCTCGAGTACGCCGAGCAGATCGCTCGCGACTGGAACACCCAGGCCGGCGGCATCGGCTTCGTCACCCAGGTCGACGTGGCCCAGGCCTTCCTGGCCAACTACGAGGTCCATCGGGTGGGAGCATCCCACCACCGGGAGTACTGGATCCCCGCGGAAGATCTCGAGAGCTTCAACCAAGCCATCGTCGGGAGCATTCGCGTGATCCGTCGCTACGAATCCCGCAAGCAGCCGCCCGTCGTCAGCGTCCACGGCTAGCCCAACTCAGGCTCCCGAGAGCTGCTAAGCTGCTCCGGGAGCCTGGACCATCCTGCGCCCGTGCGCGCACATCGATCCAGCCTCGAACGGGGAAACCATGTCACTCAAATATGCAGCGCAACCAATCAGCGCGAACCACTACGTCTTGCCCAAGACGGGTACGATGCACACCGACGCCCACGCTTTCCTTTCGGAAGCACTGTACGCGGAAACGGATGAAGGCACCTGGCGTCAGCTTCACGATGCCGCGAGCTACGAGGGCGTGATCGGCGCGTACCTGATGCCCGACTGCCACGCAGGCTACGGTGTGCCCGTGGGCTCGGTCGTGGTCACCGAAGACACGGTGATTCAGGGCGGCAGTGGCTACGACATCAGCTGCGGAGTGCTCTACATGCGCGTACCCGAGCTGCACGCGAGCGATGTCGCCGATCCAGCGAAGCGCAAGCTCTGGATCGACGAGGTCGAGAAGCGCGTCGCCACGGGCGTCGGTGCGGCGGCGCCGCGCCTCGCCCCGAAGCTCAAGGGGAGCAAGAAGCTCGAGAGCGTGCTCCGCTACGGTGCGAAGGCCATCGGCGTGAGCGCGGACAAGTGCGAGCGCCAGTTCATCGAGATCCCTGAGGATACAGATCTCGACCTGATCGAGAAGGCGCGGAACAAGGCCCTACCCCAGCTGGCTTCGGTTGGCGGCGGTAACCATTTCATCGAGATGCAAGTCGACGAACGAAGCGGCGAGGTCTGGGTGATGGTCCACTGCGGCTCCCGCGGGTACGGCTGGCAGACAGCCAACTATTTCTTCTACGAAGGAGCCCGCGTCAGAGGGATCCCGACGGCGCAGCGTGAGAAGTCTTGGCTGCGGCTGGACGAACCCCTGGGCAAGCAGTACTGGGCGCACCACAACTCGGCGGCGAACTACGCCGTCGCCAACCGCCACCTGATCGTACAGGGCATCCAGGACTCACTGGAGAAGGTGTTCAAGCGTCGCGGCGAAGTCTACTACGAGATCAGTCACAACCTGGTCCAAGAAGAGACGCTATTGCTTCCGGACGGCACCACCAAGCGCGGCTTCGTGCACCGCAAGGGCGCGACCCGTGCTTTTCCGGCAGGGCACCCTGACCTCGATGGCACCGCTTGGGAGGAGACCGGCCACCCCTGCTTGATCCCGGGCTCGATGTACCACGGCGCGGCGATCTTGTTCGCCGGGCCAGGTGCCACCAAGAGCGCCTGCTCGGTGAACCACGGCTCGGGGCGCATCCTCGCTCGCGGCGCCGCGAAGCGCGAGCTCAGCCCGCGCCAAGCGCAGATCGATCTCGAGATGGCGGAGGTGGTGCGTGACCTGGGTGGGGTCGCAATCACCGGGATCGTGGGTAACACCAAGCGAACACCGCTGGACGAGTGCGCCCACGTCTACAAGAACCTCGACGCCGTCCTAGGCGTGCTCGAGGCGGAGGAGATCGCCAAGGTCGCTCATCGCTTGTACCCAGTCGCCAATCTCAAGGGCACCGACTAGGCAACGCGGCGCGAAGCTCCTGCTTCGCGCCGCGTAAGCGTTTGGTGCTACCGTCTCGGGGCTATGCCCAAGCTGTACGTGGTCACTGGCGCAGCCAGCGGAATCGGCCTCCAACTCACCCGCGATCTGATCGCAGCTGGTCACTCTGTAGTCGCCGCTGATCTGAACATCAGCGGCCTCGAGGCGCGGGCCGAGGAGCACGGATTCCTGCCCAGAGGCAACGGCTCGAGCGGCGGCCGCACGACTTGGCTCCGGCGCCTGGATGTGCGCTCGGCGGCGGGCTGGGACGCGCTACTGGCTGAGGTCGTCGAGTCACTCGATGTGCCGGACGCCGTACTCAACGTCGCCGGCTACATTCGGCCCGGGCTCAGCCACAAGAACGCCGTAGAGCTGATCGACACCACCATCGACGTGAACCTGAAGGGCGTGATGCACGGCACGAACGCTGCCGCACGGATCATGATCCCGGCGGGGCGCGGGCACATCGTCAACATCGCGTCGCTGGCGGGGATCGCAGCGGTGCCGGGAATCGCAGCGTACTCCGCCTCGAAACATGGAGTGCGCGGCTTCACCCTCGCTGTCGAGCGCGAGCTAGCGCCTCACGGTATCGCGGTGACGGTGGTTTGCCCTGGCCTGGTCGACACTCCGATGCTGGACGCCCAGGTCGACCACGATGAGGCGGCCTACACCTTCAGCGGAACGCGGGCGCTCTCGACGGAGG
>JAUILJ010000979.1 GCA_030433055.1 Polyangia bacterium | reverse complement strand
CCACACGGCGAGCGCTCCCGAGTGCGTTCGGGACCCACGACTACAACTACCGCACGCCCACGGTGAACCTGCAGGCGAGCGCCCCGGTGGCTGGCAACGGGGATGGCATGCTCATCGAGTATGGCTTGCACTTCAAGACTCCCGAAGAAGGTCAGTTCCTCGCCACCCGACGCGCGGAGGCTCTGCTCGCGACTCAGACGACCTTCGACGGCTCCAGCAATCTGCCTGCCTTCCGAGCTGGTGGCACCATCACCATGGAAGAGCACCCCGACCAGGACTTCGACCTCTTGGTCACCGAGGTGGACCACATGGTCGAGGGCCTCGACTACGGGAACCATTTCCGCGCGCAACTCAAATCAGTCACCTATCGCGCGCCGGTAGTGACGCCACGGCCGCGCATCTCAGGCATATGCACGGGCATCATCGTGGGCACGTCGCCTACCGATCCGATGATCGACGATGAGGGGCGATACGAGGTGTCGCTGTTATTCGATGCGGTAGATCCTGGTGAGACACGCGCGTCTCGTCCCATCCGTATGATGCAGCCTCATACCGGTGCGGACTACGGGATGCACTTTCCCCTCAAGCCCGGCACTGAAGTGGCAATCGGCTTCATCAACGGGGACCCTGACCGTCCGCTGATCGTGGGCTCGGTCCCCAACCCTGTCACACCGTCACCCGTGCGTGGTTCGCGCTTGAACACCAGTCGCAACATCCTCAAATCGATGTCCGGTGTGCTGCTGGAGATGGACGACGACGCCTGAACTCTCCCCCGAAGACCGAGCCGGGGTTACGTCGCGAGACCTCGCGGCCGCTCGCCCACCGGCTCGGGCGGAAAGAGACCGAGCTGGAGCGCTTCCCGAACCACCTGGTTGACCAGGGTGTGAAGGCTCGCTTCGTCGGAGAACACACTCGCATGCTCGGCGTCCACCCCGAGCTCGCCAGCCTCGAAGAGCGCTCGTAGCTCCCCCGCGAGCTGCGTCGCGTCGTGCCTTCCGTCCAGCAACGCGAGCACTCCCGCACGGAAACCATCTAGTGTCGCAGGTTCGTGCCGCGGGGTCGTCACGTGCCCACGAGCGGCTTCGAGCCGGGTAAGGGCTGGCACGCAGGGCCGTGGAGTCAGCAGTCGGGACGCGCTCTCGGGCGTCCATGGCAAGAGCTCGAGCTGCCGGCGCTCAACTAGATCGAGCAGATCGATGATCCCGTGCTCGATCGACTCGGGTGTCACCGGATCCCCATCGAGCAGCGCCCGCGCCTTGAGCTCGGCGAGCGCCGCGCTCATCAGGTCGGCGATCCGCAAGCCACGCGGAAAACTGCGCGCGAGCACCAACAACGCAGCCTTCTGGAGTGGTTGGTCCGACTCGATCACTACGCCGTGAACCGTCTCGAACCCGAGCTTTTCCCCCGGCCCCAGCAGCGGCTCCTTGGCCAAGACCGCGAGCTGACCTGCGATGAACCCTGCGTCCCGCAGCTGCGCCACCCGAGCCGGCTGCAGGTCGCGCTCCCGATGGCAGAGTAGCGTCGCGCGAAACTGGCGATAGCACAGCACGTCGAGGTGGCGCTGGGCCTCCCACTCGGAGAGCCCGAGCGCCTGAAGTTGCCCAGGTAGTCGCTGTTCGAGGGCGCCATCCGGGGTCGCGGCGATCTGTTCCCCGAGGAATTGAAAACCGCCGTCCAGCGCGCGCGCGAGAAAATCGCTCACGAACAGCGCCTCGTTGTGCTCCGCGAGGTGCTCCCCCAGCAGGTACCCGTCCTGCTTGTTCAGCACCAGGCCAAGCTCAGCCCCGAGCAGGGCCCCGTAGGGGTTGTCTCGAGGCACGTGCTGCTGCAGCCTGCTGACAGCGAGCTTGGCTTTGCGCAACCGCGCGCGCGGCTCGAGCTCTTCGCCAGCTGCATCCCGCATCACCGCACGCAGCACTCCCCGCAAGCCCCAACCAGGCAAGGTGTTGTAGCTCACATACAGCACGCCCCGCTCGCTGAGCCACGTTCGCGCGCGGGCGAACAGGGCCGCCTGCACTGCTGCCTCGACCCAGGAGTAAACCCCGTGGGCAACGACGTAGTCGAAGGTCCCACCCACGTCAGCTTCCCGCAGATCGCCCTGGATCAACTTGAGGTTGCCCAGGCCCAACCCACGCGCGCGCCGCTGACCTCGCGCGATCGCGGCCGCGTCCAGATCCACGCCGACGAACGTTGCCTCGGGGAATTGCGCTGCGAGAGGCAGTAGGTTGCTCGCGTCGCCACACGCCAGCTCGAGGTAGCTGAAGGTCGGGCGAAAATCCACGTCGAGGCCGCGCAGGATGGCCGTAGCGGAGAGCCGCGCCGGGTGTGTGTGCGCAATCGCCGAGCTCGGGTACTCGATGTCTCCTGACATGCTCGCGCTCGAAGACTCAGTGCTCGAAGAACACGTCAGTGTCGTCGGGTTCCTTTCGGCCCAGCGCGGGGTCGTCGACATCGTAGAGCTTCGCCTCGGCGATCAGCCGCTGGCGATCGACGTTGAGGTCAGCGAGCTCAGCCTTCATGTCCATGAACTGCTCCTGCAACAGGTGAATACTCTTGTCCGCCGCCAGGCGACTGAGCGGCATGAGCGCCAGCGCCCGGCTCTTCTCTGCAGCCTTGATCACGCCGTCGGCCGCGGCGAGCAAGGCCTTGGCTTGGACCATGAGCGCCGCGTACTCCGGCTTGAGCTGCAAAGCTCTGGGGTGCTGGGCAAGCACGCTCTTGACCACTGTCTCTGGGGCCATCTTGCCCGTGCTCTTCACGACAAACTCGGGGCCGACCTTGAACTCACCCTTCACCTCGACGCCTGAGCCCTTCACCACCACCCCACTGCCGCCGGCGGAGAGGGTCAGCTCGCTCTTCCCCACCATCACTGGGTTGGCGTCCGACTCGATGGCGAAGCCG
>JAUILJ010000978.1 GCA_030433055.1 Polyangia bacterium | reverse complement strand
CAAGCCCGGCCGATGCCGGAAGAGGCGCCGGTTACCAGGACGACTTTGTCGCGAAAATCCAAGCGAATTTGCCGGTCTGGCGAGCGGAGGCCATAATCGTACCATGGCGGATCAAGCGCTACTGCCGTTGTTTCCGCTCGACGTCGTGCTGATGCCGGGCGCCGCGCTGCCGCTGCACATCTTCGAACCGCGCTACCGAACGATGGTGGGGGAAGCAATTGAGAACGCAACCGAGTTCGGGGTCCTGCTCGTACGCAAGGGCAACCTCGCGCCGGCCGGGACGACCGCTCTGGTCGAGAAGGTTACGAAGCGGTACGAGGATGGCCGCTTCGACGTGGAAACCCGCGGCGTGCGGCGATTTCGCGTCAATGGCCTGAATCAGAGCAAGGACTATCTGCAAGGGACGATCGAGTTCTTCGACGACGAGCAGGAGTTGCCCATCAGCCGCGAGGAGGCCGAGTCGCTCTATCTACTGACGGTGGAGGCCGCCGCCCTGGCGAACGTCTCCGCGCCGAAGGGGCTCGACCCCGAGGACCCGCACCCGAGCTTCCGCTCCGCGGCCATGCTGCCGTTGGACCTGGCCTTCAAGCAGCAGATCCTCACGTTACGCTCGGAACGCCAACGGGTGGCGCAGCTCACCGCCTATCTCAAGACCTGGATCGAGAAGGCCCACGTCGCCGTCTCACCCGGCACTGGCTTTGGGCCTGGCGGTGAAGGCTATGTGCGCTTCGCATTGATCGAGGACCCGCCGCGTATCGCCGAGGCGTGCAAGCGAATCGCCAAGGTGCTCGCGGAAGCCTGAGACAAAATCCACAAGGAAACCAAGGCCGACGCTCGAGGTCGCCGGGCGCCTGAGTGACAGGCGTTTGAGTGACAGGCGCTTGAGTGACAGGGCGCTTTGGTGACAGGGCGCTTTGGTGACAGGCGCTTGAGTGACAGGCGCTTGAGTGACAGGGCGCTTTGGTGACAGGCGCCCTTGGCGTGTTCTCACCGATGGGGCAGCCAGTGCGCGCTGGGCGATCGGACATTTCTAGTCCGAGTGGTCGGATGGAGCTGATCTGACTCGCGTCAGCGGGTTAGCGTCCATGAGGTCGTGTCGCCCGCGGCCGCCTGCCTCGCGAGCGCCTCGGCTGCGGGAGGCGCTATTTCGACCCAATTCTGGGGGCAACATGGCGAGCAAGAAGACGGCGAAGAAGGCTACCAAGAAGACGACGAAGAAGGCTGGGACGAGGAAGCGCCGAGGCGTCACCCTTGAACCGACCTCTCTGGGAGCGAAGGAGCTCTCTCTCAACGCCTCCAGTCTGGAGCTGCCTCGGTCGCTTGCGGAGCTCGCCGCTCACGTCGCCGCAGATGGTGGCGCGGTGCTCGCCGCCTACCGCGAGCCTCTGGGGGGCCGAGAGCTGTTGCTAGTCAGCTTGCCGACGGCGATGGTCGGCCCCACGCCGTTCCAGCGCGATGTCTCCGATGCTCACGTTCGCAAGCTCACGCTGGCGATGGACAAGACGCGCCGCTTCCTCGATCCCCTGATCGTGGTGCGCTCTTCGTCGATGCACGGTGCAGGCGCTGAGGACGCTGGTTCCAGCGGCACCGACGAGGCGGGCCCGCGCTATCTGACCCCCAACGGCAACCACCGTCTGACCGCGCTGAAGGAGCTGGGCTCGAACGCCGTGATCGCGTTGCTCGTGCCAGAGCGCGAGGTCGCCTATCAGATCCTGGCGTTGAACATCGAGAAGGCGCACAACCTCAGGGAGCGCGCCCTGGAAGTCGTGCGCATGTATCGAGATCTCGCGGAGTGGTCGGGGCAGAAGGAGACGGACTTCAGCTTGGAGTTCGAGGAGCCCGCGCTCGTCACCCTGGGTTTCGCCTATCAGAAGCGCGGGCGGCTCTCCGGGGGTGCCTACAATCCAGTGCTGCGCAAGGTCGACACCTGGCTGGATACTTCGTTGCCGCGGGGAATTGAAGAGCGCGACCGGCGCGCCGATGTGCTGCTGTCCTTGGATGACGCGGTCGCAGCTGCGGTCGCCCGCTTCAAAGCCGCCGGTCTGACCAGTCCCTATCTAAAGAACTTCGTCGTCGCCCGCATCAACCCGCTGCGCTTCATCAAGGGTGACGCTCCAGCCTTCGATGAGCTGCTACAGACGATGATCAAGCGAGCGGAAAAACTCGACGCTTCCAAGATCCGCGCTGAAGATCTAGCCAGATCCGGGGGTGGGGCCCCGGAGGAGTAGCACTGCCGCCAGGTTCACGGCATCGCTCAGCTCGCACCGCGTTCGAGCACGCGCTGGATGCTGTCCGGTACCAAGCCATAGGACTCCGCGGCGCCCAGCAGGCCCGCGTTGTCGGGTAGCTCGCTCAAGAACAAGTTGGCGTATGACGTGCGCTGCAAGCCCTTGAGGCGCCGCTCGAGGTGAGGGAGGCCGCGGCGCACGGCGTCTCGAGCGCCTTCTTCGTCTCCGCGCTCGGCGTTCGCGTCGTGTAGCGCCAAATACACGGTGCTCTCGTTGAGTAGGCTGTGCGCACCGCCCTCCAGGAGTTCCGCCGCACGCCGCGCGAGCTCTAGGGCGCGATCCAGGTTGCCGCAGCGCCGCTCGGCTTCTCCCCACACACCCAGGGCGACCGGGAGCACATCGCGGTTGTCGGATGCTTGGTAGCCCTCGGCGGCGAGCTGCAGTAGCGAGCGCGCGCGGCCGCATGAGGTGTCTCCAGTGTTCCGAATGAGCTCCCAACCGCGATAGAAGAGCACCCCGAGGTTACTGCGGTCGGGCGATGTCCAGACACCGGTCGCGTCGGCGTCTGCATCGGCGCGCGGTTCCGCAAGGTAAGCATCCAGGCGCTTGTCTCCACCGAAGGTCGCCGCGAATCCCAGCAGGTTCATCTGTGCGTGCCTCACCGCGCCTCGACTGCCAATG
>JAUILJ010000977.1 GCA_030433055.1 Polyangia bacterium | reverse complement strand
CCGGAGAAGATCGTTCTCGACGTCAGCGATCTGGGCCTCGACGACAGCGTGGCGGTTAAGGACCTCGACGTTCCGGAAGGCGTTTCCGTCCGGATGGGAGAGAAGCGTACCGTCGCCGCAGTCGTGGCAGGTCGCAAGGCCAAGGCCGCTGAAGCGGCCGAGGGTGAAGCCGAAAAGGCGTGATCCTCGTAGCCGGCCTGGGCAACCCAGGGAACCGCTACTCGCTCACGCGGCACAACATCGGGTTCCTGGTCGTCGACGCGCTCGCAGCGCGTGCGGCCACCACCGCTGTCTGGCGCGAACACTTCGACGCCCAGGTGGCGCAAGTGGAAATCGGCGAAGCGCGTTTGCTGCTGCTCAAGCCGCAGACGTTCATGAATCACTCCGGTCGTGCGATTCGGGGAGCGGCTGCGTACTTCAAGTTGGGGGTCGAGCAGTTGCTCGTCGTGCACGACGAGCTCGATCTGGGGTTTGGACGTTTGAGACTGAAGGCCGGCGGTGGGGATGCGGGCCATCGCGGAGTACGCTCAACCGCGGAAGAAATCGGCTCAAAAGACTTCGGTCGGCTGCGGGTTGGAATCGGGCGACCCCCGGTGATCTTTGAGGGGACTGTGGCGGATTATGTGCTACAAGCCTTCGCCCTGCCGGAGCGGGAAGAGCTACCTAGCGTGCTCGACCGCGCCGTCCAGGCGGTGATGTTGGTCGCTGAGCGAGGCCTCGCAGAAGCGATGAATCTCACCAACCAGTGCTGAAAGGCACTGCTCCTTGCTCCTCGGCCGCTGGCTCCCATTCGGGGCGTCGGTAGGTCGAATCCTCTCAGCTCCCGCACACCGGGATGAACGCTGAGGGAGCTGGAACGCCGGAAACTGGGCGCTCCTGGGGGCCATCAGTCCGAGAGGAGACGACAACTCAATGGCAGCAACAGTGGCAACGGCGCCCAGCCGTGTGCGTGAATACGAAACCATCTACGTGATGCGACCCGACGTGGCGCGAGACGCCGCAGAGCGAGTCTCCCAGCGCGTTCAGGAAGTGATGGATCGCGAAGGTGCCCGGCTCTCCCTGGTGGAGACGTGGGGACGACGCGCGTTGGCCTACAAGGTCAACAAGCATCGTCACGGCATCTACGTGTATCTGAAGTTCCTGGCTGGTGGCACCACGGTGTCGGAGCTGGAGCGTAACTTCCGTCTGCTGGACGAAGTCATCAAGTTCCAGACCATCGTGCTCGGGAACGTCGAGGGGGAGATCGAGATCGCGGCCGACGCGATCGCCTTCGAGGCAGTCGAAGGGATCCCCGCGGAAGAGGACGAAGCGCACTCCCTGGCTCGCGAGTTGGGCCTGGAAGAGCCGGAGCCCGGTTCCCGCTACGATCGTCGCTCGGATGACGACGAGAATTCAGATGGCGACGATGAGTCTTCCGATACCGAGGAAGAGGAGGAAGAGTGATGAGCACTGCACTCGATAGCGTTTCGGGTAAGGACCGCCTCGATCGTGACCCGCGTCGGGCACGGCGCCGGGGCTGCCCCTTCTGCGGCGACGCCGCGCTGACGATCGACTACAAGGACCCCCAGTTCTTGAAGTACTTCATCACCGAGCGCGGCAAGATTGTGCCTCGCCGTGTGTCTGGAACCTGCGCCAAGCATCAGCGTGAGCTGACCGTGGCGATCAAGCGGGCTCGCAACATCGCGCTGCTGCCCTTCACCATGAACGCTTGAGGAGTTCCCATGGCGATTGCGATTCAAGTCGTCCTTCACCAGGACGTAGAAAACCTCGGAAACAGCGGTGACGTCGTCAAGGTCCGCCCCGGCTACGCCCGCAACTATTTGATTCCGCGCGGTCTGGCTGTCGTGGCCAACAAGGCGAGCATCGCCCGCGTTGAAGACATCAAGAAGGCAGCGAAAGCTCGTGCGGCCAAGCAGCTCGAAGAGGCTCGCGAGGTGGCGACCAAGCTGGAGAACGTGGCCATCAAGCTCGAGCGTGCGGTCGGCGACGAGAACAAGATGTACGGTTCCGTCACCGGGAAGGACATCGAGGAGGCATACGCCGCCTTGGGCTACCAGTTCGACAAGAAGGACGTCGAACTCTCCGACCCGATCAAGACCCTCGGTCTGCACGACGTTCCGCTGCGCCTACACCGCGAGGTGAAGGTGATGTTGAAGGTCGAGGTCATCAAGAAGTCCAGCTGAGCCGGCGGTAACGCCTACGGTTCGCGAAGAGGGCCCCGCGTGCAAGTGCACGACGGGGCCTTTGGCATTGTACGCAGAAGCAACGCATCAGCCACCGCTTGCCCGAGCTTTCGCCGTCCGACCTTCCTCGGTTGATCCATCCCGGTTGGTGGTCCGTGGTGGAGTCAAGCAGCCTTTTGCTTTTCGTGTGCAAGGGCCGATTATTGCCGCGGGGTAATGGGTGCGGCGCCCTGTGCCTGCCCGTATCCTGGGGATAACTGGTGGAACGGGTTGGGGTAACTCATTGCTCGAACCCCGCTTGATCTGGCAAGGACAAATTCACATTCTGCCGGGCGTTGTTCGTCCTAGTCTCGCGGCCCTTCGGATCGTACAACCTCAGGGCCGTTCCCCTCGCGTACGGGGCAACGGTTGGCTTGAGTTTCGCTTGGCTTGCGTTTCACTTGGCTTGCGTTTCACTTGGCTTGAGTCCTGCTCCCTGAATGGGGCTCCGGCGTTTGCGGGCTATCGTCATGTCGAATTATCGTGTGGAATTTGTGTGTGCTCGCGCCTTCTCCGCGCGGGCTTCTGGTTCACGCGCGTTGGGCGTGAGAGGTGTCCGTTGTTCGCGCCTTCGTGCGTGAAGAGGTGCGTGTCCCAGTGGCGGGGCGCGAGCTGTGGCTCCCGTTCGGGTCACGTCCCCGGATCTGCAAGGTCGGAAACGATCGAGGCTTTCGGGATCGAGTGACAGAGGC
>JAUILJ010000976.1 GCA_030433055.1 Polyangia bacterium | reverse complement strand
CCAGGAAACGGGCGACCATGAGCGACGAGTAGGTCAACCAGCCCCTTGATTCAAGCTCACTCCCGCTACCGCCAGCGACGACCTCGTGGTCTTCAGGGCGTGCTCTTCCGGACGGACTGCAGGGAACCAAACACACTTCGACGATGGTCCTGGTCCGATTTTCACGAGCCGTCCCAGTGCGCCGGGCGGAACTCAGCTGAAGCGGCTCGCGACTCAAACTCTATTCCGCAGGGTACCCGCGTCGTCGGTACACCAGGACCAGGTCCTCGGCGGGGCTCGCGTGCGCAGGTATCCCAATCCCCGAGGGTGGTCCGCCGGGGTTCGCCCGAGAAAACTTCAAGTCTCAACGAATTTTCCCGAGTTGTGGTCCCCCTGCCCGAGAAAGTGCTCCGATCCGCACGCCGGCTTTGACGCGGCGTCACAAGACTGCCAAAACCCACGAGGGTCTTTGTTCGCGCCGTAGTGGGCGCGCCTTGTGTGTTCTGTTCGCGGTCTCTCCGCGAATGCTTTTGGAGGGTCGGCCATGCGGTTGGTAGGCATGACGAAATGGGTTTCTGGGGTCGCGCTATTGGCGGCTGCAGGCGGGTTGTTCGCGGGCGGTTGCTCTGCGAGTTCCGGTGGTGGCTCCGGCGTCAACAACGGCGGCAACGGGGGCAGCGGCAACAACGGCGGCTCCGGCGCTGAAGGCGGTTTTGGTGCTTTCGGCGGGAGCGGTGGTCAGATCGATGGGGGTGGCGGCAGTGGCGGCGATCCATCGACCTGTGAAGGCGCGGCAGCGGCCCGGTCGTATTTCGGCTGTGACTTCTACCCCACAGTGGTGTCGAACGCGGTCTGGTCGATTTTCGACTATGCGGTGGTCATCGCGAACACGAACAACTCTCCGGTCAACGTGGAGGTGACGTTCCCCGGTTCTGGGACGTTGGCGACCGAGACCGTGCCTGCGTTCGGCGTGAGCAAGATCTTCCTGCCCTGGGTGCCAGCGCTCAAAGGCGGGGACGCCGATGAGTGCGGGAGTTCTCCGTTCCTGAACAGCAGCATCCGAGGACAGGGAGCATTTCACCTGACCACGGACAAACCAGTTTCCGTTTACCAGTTCAACGCTCTGGAATACCGCGGGTCTGGCGGACCGCCTGGCAAGTCCTGGTCGGGGTGTCCTGGGGACCAGATATGCGCCCAGTTCTTCGATTCGGTCGGTTGCTTCTCGTTCAGCAACGACGCGTCGCTGCTGGTGCCGAGCACCGCGTGGACGGGTAATTACCGCGTCATGGGCCCCAAGGGGCAGAGCACCTACTTTGCCGTCACAGGCAAGGAGGATGGCACTCAGGTAGAAGTCTTGCTGTCCAGCACCGCGAGCGTCGCGGCGGGTGCAGGGATCCCCGCGACGGGGCCAGGCGGTAGCTTCAACTTCACGGTCAACGCCAACGAGGTGGTTGAAGTCGTCACCTCGGGTGACTCGGATCTGAGTGGCAGCCTCGTGCGCACGACGGATGGCAAGTCCATCCAAGTCATCACGGGCTCGCCGTGCATCACGACACCCACTGGCGCCGCGGCGTGCGACCATATCGAGGAAACGGTATTCCCTGCGGAAACGCTTGGGGCGCACTACTTCGTGGCCGTGCCCACTGGCCCCAACGGGAACGTCGTGGGTCATGTAGTCCGGATCTTCGGCAACCAGGACGGAACCGCGCTCAGCTACCCCGGCGGTCAACCAGCGGGCGCCCCGTCGACGATCAACGCCGGCCAGGTAGTGGACATCGGCCAGGTGTCGCAGGACTTCGAGATCGTGGGCGACAAGGAGTTTGGAGTTGGCTCGTTCATGCTGGGGGGCAGCTTGCTCGATCCCAACGCGGCAGTGGGCGAGCAGAAGGGCGATCCTTCGATGAGCTTCCCCACTGCAGTGGAGCAGTATCGCAAGCAGTACGTCTTCCTGGCGCCTGACGACTACGACATCAGCTACGTGGACATCATCATGCCTACCGGAGCTACGGTGAACCTGGACGGCGCCGATATCACCGTGAGTCCAGTACCCATTGCGTCCGGCTTCGGCATTGCGCGCGTGCGCCTAGGCAATACGCCGGGTGGTGGGCACATCCTCCAGTCGACGGAGCCCGTTGGAATTCAGGTCATGGGTTACGGGGCCTACACGAGCTACCAGTACCCTGGGGGTTTGAACCTCGAGCGCATCGCGCCGCCTCCGCCGAAGTGAGGCGGCCCAGTCGACTCGCTTCCGCTTAGACCGCGCGGAAACGCTGATCAATGTGACGGAGTGTCATGGGAACCTTGCTTGTTCTCATGGCACTTCCGGCTCGCGTACTCCGCTTGATCTGCTCCCGATCACGACGGGCTAACTCTGGGTCCCTGACGAACCAAGCAGTCCACTTGTTCAGCTTCACGCTGTATGAAGGCGGTCGCCCAGTCGGCGAGCCTCACAAATAGACCTTTTTTCGACTCGAAGCGTAAGGAGCCTCCACGGGCGGCGTTAAAGCCGCTTGGGAGGCTTTTTCATGTTTCGACGCACACTCAAAGAATCCATCGCGAGCCGCTTGGGGGGCTTCGCGTTGCTGGCCGCGCTGGGGCTCAGCGCCGCCACCACGGGCTGCACCAAGAACCTGCCCGTCAGCGAGCCGATTCGCACCGACGCCGCACTCGGCAAGGTCGTGATCTATCGCAATGGCGTAGCCTACTTCGAGCGCCGCGCCCTGGTGCGGGGCGACAAGCTCACATTGACGGTGCCATCGGGGAAGATCGACGACTTCCTCAAGAGCCTGACCATCGTCGATGCGAAGAGCGGCGAGAGCCTTCCAGTTGCCTACCCGACGGTCGACGAGAGCGGTGACGACACCGAGCTCACGATTCAGTTACCCGGGAAGGGCCCCCACGATCTGGCCATCAGCTACGTCACCGAGAGCCCTGCCTGGAA
>JAUILJ010000975.1 GCA_030433055.1 Polyangia bacterium | reverse complement strand
TTCGTAGATCGACGCTAGCCAGTCCACTGCGCCCACGTGGCGAAGCCCCTTCACGACCAGGAAGATCCCCCAGAGGAAGGCGAGGATGTCGAGGGACACGTGGCGTGCGAGCTTGGGCAACGGGGCCACGCGGTAGGCGCGCGCCAGGACGAGTGAGCCGAACGCACCGGCGACCGCGACGAACCAGATCTTGCCGCCGAGCGAGGCTCCGACAGGGTAGGCGAGGAAGACCACCACGAGCAGCGCGACCGCGGGTCGCTCCCCTGGGTGCGGCTCGATGGCGACACCAGCGTTGGTCGGGTCACCTTGGTGGGGCTGAGTGGAGCGCAGTAGCTTCCCGAAAGCGAGCCTGACCACCAGGTAGGTGAGCACGGCGCCCGCGATCGACAGCGGAAGCATCACGGCGGCGTACGAGTTGAAGTTGAGGCCCGAGAACTCGGCGACGATCATGTTCATCGGGTTGGATACGATGAAGGGCGCGACGCCCGGCGCCAGGAAGACCGCGAAGGCGAAGGCGATCGTGACCTTTGGCTGGCCCGGATAGAGCCTGCGGGTCAGCGCGACGACCAGCGGCGTCAGGATCAAGATGGCGGCGTCGTTGTTCAGGAGCGATGGTGTGATGACGCTGACGACGAACACCACGGTGAACGTGTGAAGGGTGCTGCGTGAGCGCGCTCGCCGTTCGATGCTCGCTGCCAGGCGATCGAACGCTCCGACCTCCTGCACCACCCCAGTCATGATCATGATGCAGGTCAGCGCGAGCAGTGGGCGCCACTGGACCCTCGCCGCCGTGATGAGGTCCGTCGGACTCAGCAGGCCGGCCAAGAGCAGCATCAGCACACCCAGCACCGCGGCGCGCCCCGGCGTGAACTGAAGCTTCAAGACCGTCGGGCGCAGCACTGCGAGACCGACCGTCAACGCGAGGGTGCCGCATGCGATCGGGAGGGAGGCGTCCACGGCGCGGAGCATCCGACGCCGCGGGTAGTCGCCTCAAGCACTTCGTGCGCTTTCACGTTTATTGAGCCGAGCCCCGCAATTGCTTCTCTCGCTCGCGGAGCTGGGCCGCGCGCACAGGGTCTTTCTGGACACCGTCCCCCTTGGCGTACAGCGGCGCGAGGTTGCGGCAGCCGATCGCGGCGCCGAGATCGCAGGCTTTCTGAAACGCGTCAGCGGCTTTCTTCGAGTCTGGAGGCAGCCCACTGCCTCCGCTGCGGTAACGCAGCCCGAGCATGTTGCAGTCCGAGGCGTTGTTGGCCTCGCAGCCTTTGATGTAGCGTCGCGTTTCGGAAGTCAGGCGCGGCTTCGACTCATCGATATTGGCAACGATCGCGCCGAACAGCAGGACGGCGAATCCCGCGCACGCGCACAGCCCCGCCAGTGTGTAGCTCGCTCCGGCAAGCAGCTTGGCCAGCGTGGACTGCCGGTGTCGGTTCGAGCGGGTGTAGAGCGCGCCCGCGATCGCAAACTCGACGACCAAGAACAGGGTGGTCAACACGACCGCGGCCAGCAGCCCAAACATGGGGAGCTTGCCCTTCCAGGAGCTGCTGACGCCGATCAAGATGAAGAGTGCCGCGACGCCGAACGCCAGCACGGCGGAGACGCCCAGGAAGCCTCGCCCAAAGACCCCACCCACCGAGCTCGGTGGGCGCAACGCGGTCACCCATGAACCGATCCCGAGCGCCGCGGAAACGAGCAGCAGAGCGACGCCCATGAAGAGGAAGATCCCTTCAGCTAGGCCCTGCATCCCCATCGGGCCGTGGGCGCTGGCGGTGCTCGCCGCCAGCGAGGCCACCAAGAACGCCGTCAGCGCTGCGCAGCGTCGCCCCTTCGCTCGCCAGCCTCGAGATCCCCCCATACGCTGCCACTTTACAGATGAAGCCGTCACCACTCGAGTGAGAACACGCGAAACGCATCGTCCCCTTGGGCGGAGGCTGCGCCTATGAAGCGCACGTTCTTGGGCAACTCATCCGGCTGAGATAGACGAACGAAGGCTTCGAAGTTGAATTTCCAGTCGGCGAAGTGCGTGACGCCGCGCTCCTGGGCATAGCGGGAGAGGTGGTGGTCCTGCGCCGCCGATCGAGCCCTGGCGTCCACCACCCCGTCCAGGTTCACCACCGTGATTCCCGGGGGCGCGTAGTAGGTCAAGGCCCCACTCTGCAGGGCCCCGACCGTGGCGTCGTCGGGAAGCCGGGCGAACACCTCTCGAGCGGCGACGCGATATCCCTTTGCGCCGTGCAGGCCCTTGCTCGGGGTTTGGTTGGGGGTGAGGAACAACCAGGGAAGAGACGTCGCCCCAGCGTACACGACCCCGCAGGCTGCGGCAGCGTAGCCCAGCCGCTGGAAGCGCTCGCTGTCGATCTGACTGAGCGCTGTCGCCAGCGCGATGACAGCGAGCGCTTCAGTTGCCGCGAGGTAACGAGGAAAGAACCACAACGCAGGCAAGAAGCAGGCGTAGAACAGCAGGATGACCGTGCCGTGCGCTGCGAGGGCGGTGATCGGCGCGCGTGGACCGCGTAGGGAGAGCCAGCGCCTGGAGAAGCCGACGCCAAGTACGACCAGGCCGATCAGCGTCGCCCAGGTGGCCCCAGGATTGTCGAAGAGCGCTTGCTTGAGCCACGTTGGATCCCCGAGGATACCGAACAGCGAGCCTATGGCCCAACCTGCCTGCATGGGTGGCTTGAGATACAGGCTCTGGTGCATCGCGACGACGTCCCGCACCGCAGCGCCACTCTCGGGCACGACGCTGCCGAAGTGGATGACCGAGTAGATCCACCACGGCGCGACGACGGCCAGCGCGCTGGCTGCGATCACCGCGACACGGCGTGGGCTTCTTTCCAGGAGTTCGCTCACCCCCAAAAAAAACACCAGGAACGCCGCATCGACTCGGGCAAGGAGCGCCAGCCCCGAGAGCACACCACACGTGAC
>JAUILJ010000974.1 GCA_030433055.1 Polyangia bacterium | reverse complement strand
AGGATTGGTAGCAGCTTCTTTGCGGACTCCGCGAGCGCTCCAGCTCGATCGTCCAAGGTTCCCTCGACTTCCCCCATGGAGCACAGTCTATCGGTGGGCGCCTATTGGCACAACGAAGAATCGGATCCGCGTGGCAGCATACTTGAAAACCGCGCATGCCGAATGGCTGGACGTGTTCGGCTTCCGATCAGGATTTCGGGACGGCGAAGCGCCCCCGCTCTGTCTCAGGGCTGATCCCTCTCTTGTCCCTGTTCAGCGCGCGGTTTCTGCCGCAACCTATGCGGCCTATGGCAAGGGCTCCTCACCTTCGGCTGTCGATCCAGGCCGCGAGCGGGCGGCGGGCGGGCGCCCAGGACCTGGTCCACGCGGTGCTCGCTGAGCAGGCCGCAGGGCGCTTGCCTCCGGGCGCTCGTATGCCGCCGGTGCGTGCCCTCGAACACCAACTCGGGATCTCCAAGAACACGGTGCAGTCCGCCTATGACGAGCTGTGCTCGCGCGGCGTGCTCGAAGCGCGCTCTCGCGCCGGAGTATTCGTCAGGCAGCCGGATGACTACGCGCCGCCCCAAGAGCGCGATCTCAGGGCACCGTCACCGCATTTGATGAGTCTCGCAGTCGACGGCCAGGCGCGCCTGCAGAGCGGCGAGACCTACCTGAGCGCGGTGTTCGTGGACCCGGAGCTGCTCCCTCACAAGCAGCTCTCGGATTGTATCCGCTCGGTACTCAGCCTGCCCGGGCTGCCCACGTTCTACGACGCTCAAGGCTACCCGCCACTGCGTGAGCTGATCGCGGCGCGGCTGTGCGCCCGAGGGATCCGCACGTCGGCCGACGAGGTGCTCGTCACCACGGGCTCACAGCAGGCGCTCGATGTGGTCAGCCGCGCCTTGGCGCCTCGCTGCATCGCCTTCGAGAACCCGATCTATCGCTACGCGCGGCTGCTGTTCGAGGCTCACAACCTGCGCCTGGTACCGCTCGACCTCGATCCGTTCGAGCCCATCGACTTCGACGCCTGGGAGCGCGACCTCTCCGTGAACCGCCCAGGTCTGATGTACGCGATCACTTCGTTTCAGAACCCTACAGGGCACTCCTACTCGACCCACGAGCTGGAGCGGCTGCTGGATCTCGCCCGGCGATTGGACTTCGCCCTGCTGGAGGACGACTGGGGCTCTGACATGCTCAGCGAGAACGACTACCGCCCGAGCCTGCGCGCCCTTGGCGGAGAGAACGTGCTGTATGTCAACTCGTTCACCAAGAAGCTGCTCCCCAGCCTGCGACTCGGCTACGTGCTGTGTTCCCACACGGCAATGCCAGCCCTACTCGCGACCAAGCGGCTCGCCACACTTGGTAACGCCGCACTGATGGAAGCCGCGCTGGCGGAGTTTCTGGACCGTGGCTACTACGACACACACCTGGGTCGCATCCAGAGAGCCTTGGACGAACGCTACCATGCGTGCCTCGACGCCCTCGAGGAGCTGATGCCCGAAGGTGTACGCTGGACGACTCCTGGTGGGGGGCCGATCCTGTGGCTATCAGTCCCCGAAAGCGTAAACCTCCAGCTGCTCGCCACCCGCATGGCTGAACAGCACATCCGCATCGAGCTGATGCCACAGGCATTCGTCGGCCGGCCGCATCTGCATGGCTTTCCCATCGGCTATGCTTTCTACCCTCCAGAGCACCTCCGCAAGGCGCTCGAATGCCTGAGCAAAGAACTGAGACGCGCGTGACACCCTCCCCCATGCCCCAAACATCCGCCGGGAAGTCAGAACTCCTGGCGCGCCGAAGCGAGCCCAGCGCCGGCGCCGACCCGCTAAAGTTATTTTCCACATGGTATACGCTGGCGCGATCCGGCGGTGATCGCGCTGACGCGGCCACCCTGGCGACTTACGGTGACCAAGGCCCCGCGGCTCGCATGGTGCTGGTCAAGAGCTGCGTCCACGGTCAGTTTCGCATCTTCACCAACTACGAGAGCCGGAAAGCACGGGAGCTGGAGGCGGAGGGCCGCGCCGCCCTGGTCTTCCACTGGCCGAGCCTCGAGGCGCAGGTGCGCGTCCAGGGCCGGGTGGCGCGCCTCGAGCGCGAAGCCAGCGACGACTATTTCGCTTCACGCCCTCGGGGCAGCCAGCTGAGCGCGCTCCTGTCGCCTCAGAGTCAACCCATCGAGAGCTACGCCGCGCTCGTCGCCCAACGCGAGGCGCTGATTGACGCCCTGGGGGATCGAGAGATCGAGCGGCCCGCGCACTGGGGCGGCTACGGCCTCACTCCGGACCTGATCGAGTTCTGGTGCGAAGGGGAGAACCGCCTGCATCGCCGCTACGAATACCAACGGGCGGCGAGCGGCTGGAGCTTCCGCCTGCTTGGCCCCTGAGTCAGAGCCCCGCGGCGGTCCGCAGCTGCCGCGCCTGGGAGCTATTCGGGTGGCGTTCGATGAAGCCCTGGGCCAGCGCCTGCGCTTCACTCGCCCGGCCCAGCGCTGTCAGCGCGCGCACACGCAGGAGCAGCGCCTCAGGCGCCAGGTGCTTCGGCCCCACCAACGCATCGTAGCGACTCAGCTCTCGCAGCGCACCCGGGGCGTTGCCAGAGGCGAGCGCCCGCCGCGCGGCATCGATCAGCGCGACCTCCGCGCGCAGGTCCGCTTCGCGCGCAGCCTTCGGGAAGCTGGCCGCGCTGGGAGCGAGCACCGGAGCTGGCTCCGGAATAGCCTCGGCTGCTTGTGCCTCCGCGCCGATAGACCCCAACTTCACCGCCTTTCGTGTGTCCGCCCCTGGGCTCGACACCGGCTCATCTTTCCTCGTGGATTCATTCTCTACGCGCTCGAGCACCGCTGGAGTCCTTGATTCGACCACCGGGTGCTGTGCGCGATGCGCACCTTCCGTCTGCTGACCAGCGACCTCCGAGCGAGCCGTGTGCTTGATCAACGCCACGCCCGAGCTGGAGAG
>JAUILJ010000973.1 GCA_030433055.1 Polyangia bacterium | reverse complement strand
AGAACGCGAAGTTATTCGCTTGCGAGACCGCGTGAAGGTGCTGGAGAAGATCACGACCGATGGCGACAATCGCCTACGTGACGAGATTTCCCGGCTGGCTTAACGGTCTTCCGGCGCCTCAAAGCCTTTGCCGATAAGGTTTGCGGCGTAGGCAGAGACTGAAAACCCAACAAGCCCAATTCCGGCTGCATAGAGTGTGGCGAGATTTGTGTTGCAGCTCGGACCGCCCTCGGCGCAGCTGCCATAGTTCAGCGTGTAGAACATATAGATCGCCGTCAGTGCCGCGAACACGGCGAGGGCAAACATGGCGCGGGACAGCCATTTCAGCGCGAGCGCAATCATACAGGATCCTCTTTGTTCAAGGCAGGCTGGCACTTCCACGCTCAGCGGTCAAACCATGCCTGATTTCGGGAGTTCTTCGGACAGGATATCGTACACGACCCGGATGCGTCGACTCGTGTGCAGCTCACGGTGGGTCGCGAGGAAGGTCGGAAAGGTGACCGGCTCCATCTCCGGCAGCACGGGCTCGACCTCCGGTGTCGCTTGCCCAACCTCATCGGACATCATCGCGACACCCAGCCCCTGCCGCACCAGCTCCCAGCCCACGATCCCGCTCGCCGATCCGATCCGGAAGTTGGCTGCGGTGATGGGCATGCCGAGCGGGACGAGCATCTCGAGCAAGCGCTCCACGTCCCCATAGCTCACGAAATCCAGCGCTGCGAGGTCCTCTAGCGCCCGGGGGCGCCCCACCCGCCCGAGGTAGCTACTGGCTCCGTACAGTCGGGCGCTGGACGTGTGCACCAGCTGACCGATCAACCCCGGTTGCTGGGGACGGACGTGGCGGATCGCAATGTCCGCCTCCCGCCGCAGCAGATCATGGATGTTGTTGGCCGCCACCACATCCACACGGATCAAGGGCGCGATATCGCGCAGCTCGCGCAGCGCTGAGGGCAACACGTAAGCCGACATGATGTCGCTGGCGGTGATGCGCACTTCCCCTTCCACCACCTGAGAGTGCCCCGAAGCCACCAGAGAGATCCGCGTGGCAGCTTCTCCCATGGCCCGTACATGCTCCAGCAACTCGAGCCCCGACTCCGTCAACGCCAGCGAGCGACCGATTCGCTCGAACAGGGTGACCCCGAGCTCAGCCTCGAGCGCCGCGACCTGGCGCCCGAGCGTCGGCTGGGTGAGCCCCAGGACACGAGATGCTGCAGAGAAGGACCCCTCCTCCGCGGTCGCCAGG
This sequence comes from Polyangia bacterium, assembly GCA_030433055.1. Lineage (GTDB taxonomy): Bacteria > Myxococcota_A > Polyangia > Polyangiales > Polyangiaceae > JAHBVY01. The sequence continues at coordinate 1,694 of JAUILJ010000973.1, read as the reverse complement.
AATGCCCTGACCTGGTTCCAGTCGAAGCCAATCGCGTCCCAGTTCATGCATTTTCGTATATACCGAGTGCGAATTTACGCAATTCACTATGCCTAGATGAATAGCTATTCCTCAGACTGCAAAGGAGGCCCGATATGGAAGCAGCCCAGTTCTGGAACAAGGTCGCGAACCGTTACGCGAAGTCACCCATCGCCAACGTGGAGGCCTACGAGGCCACCCTCGACCACACCCTTGCCAATCTGAACCCGAGCGACGTCGTCCTCGAGCTTGGCTGTGGAACCGGGACGACCGCGCTCAAGCTCGCAAGCTCCGTCAGCCGCTACGTCGCCAGTGACTTCGCCGCCAACATGGTGGAAATTGGGCGGCGAAAGGCCGAAGACGCGGGTCTGGACAAGCTCGAGTTCCAAGTCGGACAGCTGGGAGATCCGGACTTCGGCCAAGGCAGCTACGACGCTGTCCTGAGCTTCAACATGCTCCACTTGCTGGACGACCTGCCGGCGGCTCTGCAGCAGATCCACGGCCTGGTGCGACCCGGTGGGCACTTCATCTCCAAGACTCCCTGCTGGCCCACCCGGTCGGTACCGCTGAAGTATCGAGCGCTCAGCGTGATGCTCCCCGTGATGCGCCTGCTGGGGAAGGCGCCGGACTACGTCAACCTGCGCACCATCCCGGAGCTGGAGTCCCTGATTCGAGCCGCGGGCTTCGAGCTCGTGGAGGTCGGCGACTACCCCAACCATCCTCCAAGCCACTTCATCGTGGCCCGCAGACCCCTCTCCCACTGACCCGCGAGGTAACCAACTCCGCACTCGTGCGTGTATCCAGGCGGGTTTGGGGGTGAGGTCCGCAGGATCTGCCGCCGGGGACCCGCTACACGGGAGCCCCGAACGGGATGCCGGAGATCGGGCGTTCTCACCTGCTCAAGTACCGGACACAGCGCGGAACAACTCCTGGATCCCGTCGGTTTCCCCCAAGAGCGCCGCTTTTCGTGCCCCGGTAACCGGAAAAATTTCTCTTCAATTTCAATCAGTTGACGCACCTTTAGAGCCGACTCGATTTTTTTTGAAGATTCCTGGAACCGAGAGGATTCGAGCCGCGTAATCTTTTCGAGCCGACCCCAAAACTTAGGCTCGGCACAAAGTCTGACTCTCGGTTAGTGACTGACTCCTGGGAGGAGGGCTCACCGAAAGCCAGCGGCGGTTGGAGAAACCGCATACGCACGCAGACCGCTGTTCCGTTACGTAAGGTAAATTGACATGGCTACTCAAAGCGACCCCGAAGTCTCTCGCTACATCAGCATGACCCAGCATCTGCCGAAGCTGAGCCGTGAAGAAGAGGTAGAGCTGGCGCTGGCCTGGCGCGATCAGGGCAAGCAGTCCGCCGCCGACAAACTCCTCGCCGCCCACCTGCGCTACGTGGTGGCGATCGCGGTGAAGTACCGCCGCTATGGGCTCCCAATTGGTGAGCTGATTGCCGAGGGCAACTTCGGATTGGTCCACGCCCTCAGCAAGTTCGAGCCGGAGCGAGGCAACCGCTTCGTCACGTACGCCGCCTACTGGATTCGCGCGTACATCCTCAACTACATCATTCGCTCCTGGTCACTGGTCGGGGTGGGCTCCGGCGCGCTGCGCTCGAAGATGTTCTTCAAGCTGCGTCGCGAGCGGGTGAAGATCACGAACCTGCTCGGCGAAGGCGAG
>JAUILJ010000059.1 GCA_030433055.1 Polyangia bacterium | reverse complement strand
CTGCTTGTCCGACCCTTTCATCAGCGCCTCTCGCCGAAGATGGCAGTCCCGACTCGCACTTCGGTCGAACCGGCACGGATCGCAGGCTCCAGGTCAGCGCTCATCCCCATGGAGAGCTCTGGCAATACCTCAGCGCCCCCGAGTTCATCGCGCAGGGCGCGCAGCCGCTCGAAGAACGCCATCGCCTCTGTCTCGCTGTCGGTTCGCGGTGGGATCGCCATCAGCCCCTGGACGCGCAGGCGGTCGAGGCCCCGCGCCACCTCCAAGAGCCGCGGCAGCGCCGCGGGGGGGGCGCCAGACTTGCTTGCCTCACCGCCCACGTTCACCTCGAGCAATACACCCAGAATCTTTTGTTTCCCTGTGGTAACTTCTGACAGCTCGAGCTGCTTGTGGAGCTCGCCAAGTAGGCGCTCGGAGTCGACGCTGCACACACGAACCACGCGGGGCACGACGACCTTGGCCTTGTTGCGCTGCAGATGCCCGATCATGTGCCAGCGGATGTCAGCCAGGTCGCTGAGCTCGTCGGCTTTCTGAGCCAGCTCCTGGGCGTAGCTCTCGCCGAAGTCTCGCTGCCCCTCGGTGTAGGCCTCGCGGATGGCTGCGGTGGGTTGCTTCTTCGAGACGGCGAGCAGCTTCACGGAGTTCGGCTCGCGACCGGCGCGCGCTTCCGCTTCCCTCACCCGGGAGCGCACTTCCAGGAGCCTCGATGCAACCGTGTCTGCCATGGGGCTCGGAGTGTTATCCATCCCAGCCGCCGAGCAATCAACAGCTGGTCTTCGCGCTGCTCGTGAGCAAGCGGCGAGGCTCAGCGGGTCAGGCTCTCGTAGACCTCGAGGGTGCCACGCGCCATGCGCTCCATGCTGAACTGCCGCGCGCGAGCAACGCCGGCGGCGCTGAAGCGCCGGCGCTCGGTGGAGCTGTCTGCGAGCGTCACGATGGCGCGAGCGATGGCGGCGTGATCCTCCGGGTCGACGGTGATCGCGGCGTCCGCCGCCACCTCCGCCATGCTCGAGAGGTCGCTGGTGACGACCGGGCAGCCGGCAGCCATCGCCTCGACGACGGGATAGCCGAAGCCCTCCGCGCGAGAGACGAACAGCTGGGCCGCCGCCCCGCGCATCAAGGAACCTAGCTCGGCGTCGCTGACATAGCCCAGCAGCTGAACCGCGTGTGGTGCGCCCGCTTCGTCCAGGCGCGTGGCGATGCGACGCCGAGTGTCCTCGTCGAGCTCCGCAGCCCAGGCAAGCACCAACTCGAGGTCTGGCGCCAACCTGCGAGCCTCGATCACCGCGGAGAGCATACCGTCGAAGTTCTTCCGCCAGTCTCCCGCACCAACGTAGAGGACATAGGCCTTGTCCGAGAGATCGAACTTCCTTCGCACCTGGCGGTCCGGTCCCTCTGGCTCTGGCGTCCACAGGCCGAGGTCCACTCCGTTGTAGACAACGCTGATTTTCTTCGGGGAAATTCCCAGCAAGGTCACCAGATCGTTCGCCGTGGTCTCGCTGATCGCGATCACGTGATCGGCGGAGCTGTAGCGACGATGGTCGAGGCGAAGCCTGCCCGGGTACCAGCCGTCGCGGTAGTCGAGGTAGCGACCGGGGTAGCGCAGCGGGATCAGGTCGTGGGCCGTGACCACCCGGATGCAGCCCAGCTTGCCCAGGGGCGTGGCGTTCGGGTGACCTTGATGCAGTAGATCTGGGCGGAGCTTGCGGAGCGCGCGAGCCAAGCTGATCCGCAGCCGATAGGCCCACGCGGCGTGGGACTCTCGCTCGGCTGAAGTGATCCGCGAGATGGCTGCGGACATGTCCGAGCTAGTCGTCGCCCGAGCGCTGTAGCTGAGCGACTCGAGCGCCGAGAGCTGAAGCCGCGGGTAGCCATGGACTTCGGCGCCCAGTGCTTCCCCCAGACTCGCGACGTAGCGCCCGATGCCACGCGTACGAGCACCGGTACGCAACACGGACAGATCGAAGAGGATCCGCGGCACCGTGCTCCGCTACTCCGCCGACGGAGCTGGCGCTGGCTGGTTCGGTGTGGGGGGCGGCGCGGCGCCTCCACTGGTGGCGCCCGCTGGATCGAGCCCGCCCTTCGTGAGCTTGAGCTTGGCGTCGCGCACCACGAGGCTGTCTCCAGAGGACGCCTGGAGCTTGCCCTCGAGCGCCTCGCCCTTTTTATCCGCAAGGAAAAACGCAGTCGTGATCTTCGCGGACTCGTCGACGGGTGTCAGGCGCACGCTGAGCACTTCGCCTTCGACGCTCCCGGTCGCGTCCATCTCGCCCAGCGCGCCTGTGAGCTTACCGCTGACGTCACCGGCTTCATCGATGGTCAGGTTGATCTTGCCCTTGCCGCTGCCGCTCTTGCCGTCGTCATCCTTCCAGTTGCGGATGGCGCCTTCCTTGGCTTCCATCTCGATCAGGTAGTGGGTGGCGTCGTACTCAGCAGACCAGCTGCCTTCGTACCAGGGCTTCGGCTTGGGTGGGGGACCGGCGCTGGCCTGGGCCGAGGCGGACGCGCTCGAGTTGGAGGCGGGTGCCTGGTCTTCCTTGCAGCCACTCAGGCAGACGCCGAGCAACACCAAGAGCGACCAAGCGGCGCGGCGGCGTAGGCCGCCTCGCGAAGTGATCGACCCACCCCGGTTCAGTGACCCACCCCGGCTCAGAGGCCCACCGCGCATCGTCGACTTCATGCCTGAGAGGCTCCTCGCTGGCTGTTCCCGGTTACCATTTCAGTGATCCTCACCCCCACCTGCCCTTCGACCTCAACGAGCTCGCCTCGAGCGACCTCACGTCCGGCACAGCGCAAGACTACCGGCTCCGAGACCCGTTGGCTGGTCTCGATCACGTCTCCAGCCTGGAGCTCGGCCCACTCTCGAGCGCTCATCGTCACGCTCCCCAACTCGACGCGAATCACGAGGGGCGCGTCGAGCGCCGATTGCCCTGCGGGGGACTGTCCTGAGTTGTCATCCGTCATCGAATACTCCGATTCTAGCTCCTGATTGGAGCTGGGCGCCCCGTAGGTCCCCGTGCGCGTGAGCCGCGGCGCCGGCGTGATATCGCTGCGCGAGCTCACTGGCTGCTCGACATCGAAGGGGATCGCAACCTGGTCGCCGGCCACGCGCAGTCCACCGCCGGACTCGAAGGTGACTCGGGTTCCGATGTCGCTGTGGGGTGAGGCGAGCGCCCCGTAGCCGACCATGGATGCGCCTTCCATCGCGAGCCAAAGTGTATCCCCCGGGATCCACGCGTCCCCGACCTCCAAGATCCTGAGCAGCTCCCGGTCGCAGGTACTCATACCAACGACCAGCGGCAAAGTCAGAGGCAACCAACCGAGCTCACCCAGCGCGCGACCCTCGCTGTGCATGGGGAGCGCCGTCGCCTCACACCAGGCGAAGACGGAGTAGGGGCTGCCGTCGATCAACAGAGTGAGCTCGGCCCACAGCACCTGGGCTGAACTCCAGGGCCCACTCGCGGACAGCACCGAGTCGTGCCCCACGCGGCGCGCTGCTTCGATCAAGAGCGAGCTCAAGGCACCGTGAGCGATTGCATCCAGTGGGGCATCCGGGCGTGAGAGGCGCCAAGGCTGCCCCAGCAGGCGGGTCATCAGGACACTCCCGAGCTCGGCGCTAGCGGTGAAGCCCAAGCGCGCGACGTTCGGTTCTGTGCGGAAATAAAGGGCGATGTCCCGCAAGCCAAGATCGTGAGCTTCGTTCGCCGATCGCAGCTCCACCCCGTGGAACACGCCATCGACGTCCGCTCCCAGCAGCTCGCCCAGCGCGCGCGCCCACTTCCCAAAGCGGAAAACGCGCTCGAGCTTGCGCCGCATCCCACGACACGCGCGGACTTCCTCTCGGCCCAAGTGCTCCAGAGCTTCCCAGGGATAGTCGCGGACCACGCGGCTCACCGAGCGTCAGTATCACCGCGGCGGCATCGGTGACAGTCCGAGACTGGCTGTCGGGCTCGACGGCGGCCCGGCGCCGGGCGACTCGTGGGCGCTGCTCCGCAGCCGACGTTGGCCTCATCACAAAGCGTTAAGTATTCAATATTGATGGATTTTCTTCCTGGCCCCCAGCCAGCGACCCGAGCCCGGCAGCAGCGGGGAGTCAAAGCCCCACACGCCGTGGTAACTTGCGGCTCCGATGCGTACGACGAGTCGATATGGCGTTCGAGTTGCGACCTGGGCCTGCCTGTTGATCGGCACCAGCTTGGCAACGTCGAGCCTGGCGCAGGGCACCGCGAAGAAGGACAAGGCCGCCAAGGCCGCCTCCGGAGAGGTGAAGAAAGACCCGGACGGCGTCAAAGGGATCAGCCCCTTCTGGGAGGCGGTCAATCGCGGAAACAGCGCGTACATCGCTCGCGACTACGACAAGGCGATCAGCGAGTTCCGCGAAGCGATCACCAAGGAGCCTCAGAACGCCCTCGGTCACTACCGCATGGCGGAGGCACAGCGCGCCAAGGGCGATCTTCCCGCCGCCGAGGCATCGCTCACCGACGCGCTACGCTACGCAGGCAACAATCCGCCTCTGCGCGCCAAGATCCAGTTTCTGATGGCAGACCTGAAGGAGCGCGCGAAGGCCTACGACGACGCCATCGCCAAGTGGACGGAGTACGAGGGTGCAGCGGCGAAGCCCGAGTCGAAGGGCTACGCCGAGACCCCGCCCGAGCGCAAGAAGCGCATCGCGACCTGGCAGCAGCTGCTCAAGGACTACGGCGCGGTCAAAGAGCGCATCGCCAAGCGCCTGGCAGAAGGCGACAAGAAGTAGTCTCCCCGAGGAAGCGCTCGCTCAGCGAACGCTCCTCAGGGCTCGGAGGTCGAGGACCCCGGGCCTGGGGGTGAGGCGGCACCGCGCTGGATGTCAGCGGATGCGGATCGAGCTGTTGAGCGCGTTGTCCAGCTGCCTGACGAAGGACTGGAACTTCGCGTAGTCGGGCGGCTGAACGCGTCCGGAGGCCAGATACAAGTCACGGGAGAGCTTCAGCGTGGATCCCTCCACCGAGTCGCTCACCCGGCCCTGATGCTGCTGAAAGGTGCCTTCGAACTTCGGGAGCTGCCCGTCGACGTGCATGCCAGGCGGTAGCTGAATGGAGAGCTCGCTCTTGATGTGCGTCGCGTCGCCGAAGAACAACGGGGTCTGCCGGGTCGGCAGCGCCGCCAGCTGAGCCACCCGAGGGGAGAACGGCGGATCGATGACGAGCGCGCCGGCGGAGAGCTGTGCGAACACGCTCATCTCCGCTGTCATTACCATTTCCAAGGGGAAATCAACGTCGTCCAGGTGCTTCAGCTCGAACTTGACCAAGCGAGCGCCACGCAGTTCCTTGCCCAGGAGCTTGGACTCGATGATGTCCTTGAGCTGGGCTTCTGGCACCTGCGCCAAGCCAGCGCGCAGCCCGACGGCGTACTTGCCGTGATAGCGCTGGGTCAACTCGAGCGTCGCCGAGCCGTTCTTCTCCAGCTTGACGGTGCCGATGTGCTCGATCAGATCGAGGACACCTTCCTTGGGCAGCTCGACCTTGCCTGGCGCGTCGCCGCCAAGCTCATAGCCTGGCATCCCACGCACCGAGTCGGGGATGTAGCCGAAAGGAGTGTACTTGCTGTCGAGCGTGAGCCAGACATCGGGCTGCTTGCCCGGCTGAACTCGCAGCACGGCGGTCGTGTAGTCGCTGGCACGGGAGAGCGGCCCGATGCTGGGCGTCGTGATGCGGCTCTTGGCGACGACGTACCTCGCGACGATGCCGCGCGCCTGACAGAGCAGGATGAACGCCTTCCAGCGGTTGCCCTGCTTACCCACGATGACGCGCCGCCCATCGCTCTCGTCGCCTTCTTCGATGTTGGCGATCACCCAGTGATACAGCTTCTTCACCTGCTCACTGGGAGCGCGAGTCGACCCGACGATGTTGGCCGCGATGGCCTTGATGCGCGGATCCATGGGCGTCAGGTCGATGGCCGAGTCGTTCAGATTTCTCAGGCGGTCCTCGAGGCTCACACCCCAGCCAACGTGCACCGAGGGCAAGAACTCCGACACCGGCGCGCTGAGCGGTTCGACCGGCGCCGCAGGGCTCTTGTTGACCAGCCAGGTGCGCACTTCACGCCCCGTGTCCTTCTCGATGGTGGGTGGCGGCACCGTGCCCCGCGTCTCGATCACCAGGTCCTTGTCGCTTGGCGAGATCAACACGAACTGGCTGCGCCAGTAGGCAATATTTTCCTCCCGGAAAAACCAGCGGGGCCCATAGTAGGCTCGGCCGCTCTGACCGTCACCGTAGCGCGAGACGATGTTCTCGGTCTCGATGTAGTCACCAACCTCCAGGTGCGGCATCGTGACGGTCGGCTTGCCGGAGACGAACTCCGGCTCGAGGATGCTGCCGTCCTTCTTGATCACCCGCATGTGGAGCACCATGCCCTCGGGCGGTCGCTGCTCGGCGAACTGACCAATGGCCTCCGGGCTCTGGATGCGCACGACCTCGTGGCTCAGCATGCGGCTCGAGGAGTCACCTCTCACTGCCACTGCCGAGTAGTCGAGGATTCGGGCGGCAGTGCCGTCCATCTCCTCGCCACTGGCCTCGTAATCTTTGATCACCTTCAAGCCATCGATGCGATAGGGCTCGAGCTCGGTCACACCTTCGATCAGGTCGATCGCGCCCGCGAGGTCGCTATAGTCTGCGCCGGCTTCGATCGCCTCGATCAGGGCCTTGCGCAGCGCTCCGTGCTTGCCGGTGGCGAACTGTGCGTCCGCCAGCTCCAGCCGCGCACGACCGCTCTTCGGCTCCTTCTTGATCGCGGCCTCCAGCTTCTTCCACGTCTCGGAGCTGTTGCCCGCACGCACCAACACATCCTCGATGCGTTCGGCGATGTCCTTGCGATCTGGCCGTCGCTTTCCCAGGCGTTTCAGCTCGACCAGCGCGGCCTTGTAGTCCTGCCTCGCCAGCGCGCGGTCGAGGCGAATTTCGCTGTCGGGTGAAAGCTCGAGGATGCGCTTGACCAGCTCGTCCGACTTCTCGAACTCGCCGCGGTCATCGTGGGCTGCTGCGACGACTTCGAGGGTCTCTGGATCCCGAGGGAAACGCTTGCCGAGCTCCTCAACCGTCTGCTGGCGCTCCGGGGCCCAGCCCAGTTGGCCATACAGGGTCGCGAGCGTGCTGAGGATCCCGGGGACATCGGGGAACTCTTGCGCCAGAGCCCTGAGGGGTTTGACCGCCTCGGTCAGGCCCTTCGTGCTCGCCTCCCGCAGAATCAACGCCATGCGCGGCGCCCACAGCTTCTGGTCGCGCTTGGCCGCCGCTTCTTGCAGGCTGCGCACCAGATCGTCGCCCTTGGATTCGTCGTAGACGGGATCGTCCGCTGCGAACACAGCCGCCGTCGCCAGAGCAACGCCAGTCGCCTTGGTGGGTCGCTTGACGAGCGGCTGAATCAACACGCTAGCCACGTCGTCTTGCCCTTCGACGTGGGCGAGCTCTGCAGCGATCAGCCGCATCAAGTCATCGCTACCGTCGCCGCTCTTTCCCGTCCGCGCTGCCTTCACGAAGGGCATCAGCGCGTTGGGGTCCGCCAGCTGTTGCGGGGGCACGATCGCGTAAGGGGCTTGGGAGTCGGTCGAAGCCTTCACTTCTGCCGGGCGACCATCCATCTCCAGCACCCGCACCGACGTATAGCCGTCGGTGAGCCGCGCGAGGACGCGGTGGCGCCCGGCTTCCAGGCGCACAGCCGCTCCAAAGCGAGGCCACGCACCCCACTCCCTCGGATCACGCTCGAGGACTTGGTTGTCGTCGACCCACATCGCCACCGCGCCCTGCGCGACCAGGATCAAGTTCTTGGCCGCGGGGAGGTCGAGAAAAGTTTCCGCGTAGAAAATACCTGAGTAGACGGGCTCATCCACCGCGACGTTGCAGCCCCGGGACTCGACCTTCAGCTGCTTGGGCTTGACCGAGGTACCAGGGACTGAGTCCCACGACAGAGGCCATGGGCCAGGCTTCTCTGCTGGGTAGTGCCGCACCGTATCGGCGGAGCTCCGGCGCCCAAAAGGTCCAGCGATTGCCACGTTCGAGATGCAGCCGAACTTCTTCTTCGTCAGCTCCTCGACGTTCGAGTCAGCGCTCGCCCAAGCCTCGTCTGTGAGCCAGTCCACGAGCTCCGCTCGCGCTCGCCAGCCGACGAAGCCGGGCGAGTCGATCGCGGTCGTCACAGCCTGCTTGTGATCGGCCCACAGATCGCGCCCGGCGAGGTGGCGGAAGCCCAAGCCCTCGTTGGCGGCGTACCAGGCGATCAGCGACGACTCGGCGGAGTCCTCCTGCCGCGCAGCTTGGAGGCTCGCGAGGTAGTGCTCGGAGGCGCTGCGCATCCTCCCGTGGTGAACGTCATCCAGGCCACGCAAGAGGTGGGCCCGCGCCGACCCCACCTTGAGCTTGTCCAGCACCTCCCGCGCCTTTCGCGCCCGCGCCGAATCGCCTCCAGGAGACACCAGCTCCGCGGAGAACCAGCGCTCTGCGACACTGGGATCGCTGGTCGACGGCCCAAGTTTCCTGAGTTCGTCGAGGCTCGAGTTGGCGCCACGCTGCGAGTGACCGCAGCCCACCAGGGCGAGCCCGCAGACGCAGGTGACGATGGCCAGCCGCGCGTTCATTTCTCCACCACCAATCGCTGCGCGAACGCGCTGTCGACTTCCGTACAGAATTTCTTCCACTCTGCGTACTCGCTGCTCTTTACGCGGGCGGCGCTGATCACCAGCGTGCTGGTCACCTTCACCTCGCCCTTGGATTGCTCAACCTGGATCTGGAAGCTTCCGAACTTCGACTTGCCGCTGCTCGCCGTGGGCGATGCGACCACTTTCATTCCAGCCGGCAGTTTCACGCTGAACGTGTTCTTCGTAGTGCCCAGCGCCGGGAGGCGAACGTCCAGCTTGCGGGAGGATAGTGACGCGAAGCTCGGCGTCAGACGGTAGTTGCTGGTGACCGCGATGCTGAGCCGCTTGCCCTCCACGCGAGCGAAGCTGGGCGCCTTGCCCTTGATCTTCATGCTCACGGGCTGCTCGACGTCCTCCAGATCGTTCGCGACGATTCCATCCTTACCGTCGTCGATCTCGATACCGGGAAACTCTTGACCGAGGTCACGCTGCACGCGCGCCCTCCGCGTTGCTTCCGCATGGTAACGTCGACGCCAGGACGAAGCGCCGGTCCCACGCGTCTCGTATGCCAGCTCGAGCTTGGCCGAGCCGTCCGCGGAGACAACGGCGGTCACGTCGCGAGTGTCCACGGCGCTCTTGACGTCGATCTGCGGCAGATGGACGAGCTTGCTGTCGCCCTGGTTCACCAGCAGGCCCAGGGCCCCCAGATCCATCGCCGGCAGCTCCGTGCTGCCCGTGTACTCGGCCGTGCCGTCCAGATACAGATCGAGCTCCGGGACATACGCGATGGCGTGATCGAAAGGTGCGAGGCTCGCGACGTTGGAATCGAAGTCTCCACGCATCCCGGTACGCAGGATGACGATCGTCGAGTCGATGCCGAGCTCCTTGAGCATCGACACGATGACCGTCGCCTTGTCCTTGCAGTCACCCCAGCCGCGGGCCACCGTCTGTACGCAGCGCCGCGGCTTGAAGCCGTAGATGCCGAACTCCAGCGCGACGTAGCGCGTGTTCTCGATCACCCAGCCATAGACGGCTTTGACCTTCTCCAAGGTCGTCTTCTTGTCCTTGGTGATGTCGTGGACGAGCTTGCGCGTCTCGTCATCGAGGTCGAACTGGTCCTTGGCCAGGCCCCAGTACCAAGTCCCCATCGCCTTGTAGTCCTTGAAGGTCGAGACGTGGACGAAGCCGAGCACCTCGGGCCATGGCGGCATCGCGGGCTCCGGAACGATGGGCGGAACCTTGTCCATCGAGAAGCGGTACACCCGGCTGTCGCCCTTGGTCTCCTGGCTCTTCTTGAGGCCGGGGAGGCGCACCGTGTCGATGTAGAGCTTGCGCTTCTTGGGAGCGATCAGGACGTATTCCGCGTGGCCCACCGGCTCGCTCGACTGCAGGTACTCCACGGCGCCGAAGTAGTCCGCGAATTCGTTGACGGGAGTCACGTCGTCGATGCGGTACTTCAGCTCCACCACGTCACCCGGTTCGAGCCGAGGGAACTGCACGTAGTAGGTACGGCTCGAGGTGTACATCGCGATGCTCGGGTTGTCCGCAGCAGCCTCACCGCTCTCGATCGCCTCGTCGATGCTTCCGTCGGCCCGATAGACCCGCGCTCCGCGCAGCTGTACGCGCTGGCTGTCCGCCTGATACGCGAACCCGTATTGCCGCGAGGTAGCAGCTGCAGAATCCGTGAGAGGCTGAAACACGACCTGGCGGAACTGACTGCTGAGCCCATTTTCGTAGACGGTGGTCACCGTCAGGTCCACGAGCGTGCGCTTGTTCTGCCCCTTGGGTTTCGCAAGACGATCCTTGAGGAAACGGTCCGAGGCCCAGGCGTAGGCCTCGTCAGAGCGTGGCTTCGGCGGCTCGATGTGCTCGACGTACTCTCGCACGTCTTGCTCCTGCGGACGGATCTGCAGGATCTGCCGCAACAGGGCCAGTTGCTCCTCCCGGTTGCCCGTCTCCGCGTGCAGGTCAGCAAGCGCACGCAACATACCAACGTCCTCGGGAGTCAGATCGAGACCGCGCTTGTACTCAGCCATCGCTCGCTGGGGTTGGCCGAGCATGCGCTGTGTCTGTGCGCTCACCGCATATGCCCACAGGCTGTCGCCGTCTGCCTCCAGCAGGCGCGACGTCCAGTGCTGCGCCGCCTTCGTATTCCGACGTGCGACTGCCAAATCGATCTTTTGCCCGAGAAAGCTACGGTCGTCGAAGCGACGCGCCGAATAGCGGCTCTCGACTTCTTCGGCCTCGGTAGCCCGGCCGAGCGCACGCAGCTGGGACGCGTACATGTTGAGCAGCGTCACCGACTCGGGGCTCTTCTCCACGGCTCGCTGCAGCGCCTCGAGCGCCGTCCGCTTGAGACCCGCTTCGTTGTACAGCTCGACCCGCCCCTCGAGGCCTTCGAGGTTGTCCGGGTCCAGCGCCAGCACCTTGTCGTAGAACGGGATCGCATCCCGCCACGCGGGGCTGCTCCGCGCCAGGCGGGCGCGTGCCAGCAGCACCTCGACGTCGTCCGGCTTGGCGAGAGCCTCGGCCTTCTTGACCCACGCGGCGTACTTGTTGCGATCCTCGGACAGGTCTCCCGCCAAGAGCAGACGCTTCACCGTGGGTTCCTGATCTGCTGCGCGACGGGCGTAGTCCCGCGCCCAGTGCTCCTTGGGGTCGTCTCCCCCGGTTTCTACCAGGTAGTCCGCATAGGCGTAGAGCGCGCCCGCCGAGGGCTTCTTGCCAGCGATGGTCTTCTCGAAGGCTTGCACGGCGCCCTGCACACCGGTGGGTGCGACGACCTCGACCTTCTTCGCGGCGTTCTTGATCGCCAGCTTGCTGTGTTCAACGGAGTTCGAGTACTCGAGATCCGAATCGGGTTTCCCCGAGGCATCACCCAGACGAACAGTTGCTGCGGGCGCGCTGGCCTCGCCGCAGATCTTGATGGTCAGGTTGTTGAAGCCTGTTTCCAGCTTGAATCGCGTCGCGAATCGCTCGGCGTCGTGTCCACGATAGGCCGTGTCCTCGAGCACCTGGCGCCCATTCCAGAACAGCTTGAACGCGCCGCTTGCTCCAGCCCAAGCCGACACCGTCTTGGACTTTCCCGCCTTGCTCTTCACGAACGTCGTGAGGTACCCGCAGGCCTTCTGTTCGGGCCTGACCAAGGACCCGAGATCGACGAATCCGTAGGAGAACACATTGGGCGCCTCGCGCCAGCGGACCGGTCGCTCCTTGCCGCTGTATGCCCTCCCGAGCACGATCTCGGAGGCGAACTCGGTTTCCGGCTGGAAAGCCTGACCGAGGCCAGCCTTCCCCTCGTTGTCGAATGGACCAACCACCAACCAGCGATCCACGAAGCCGAGTTCTCGAAGCTGCTTGCGGTTCGCGGTCAGGTCCCCCCTGCGACCCCGTGCGTACGCCACGAGCATGCCGGCGTACGCGCGAGCGGACGGAGAGAGCTTCGGGTTCTCGCTGGCCAGTCGCAGCACTTGCTCGACCTGGTCGGGGTTGGCGCGATCCCATGTCGACCAGACCCGGCGAAGCGCGGCGTAGGCTTCAGGCCCCTTGGCGTGTTCGACCTCGCTGGCCGCGCGCTCCAAGTCGGGGTGAAACCACTCCGCGTGCGCCGACCCACCACTGAACAGAGCGAGTGCCAGCGTGCTGACCATGAGCGCGAAGCGCTGAGCGTTTGGGGGACGGTGGGCGGTGCTCAGGCACGCGCCGTTCGAGCAGTGGCGATCCTTCACGTCTGGCGTCCTACTCCCGTCCCTCGATGATGTCGATTCACGTCAGCCGCGCCCACGAGCGACGCGGCAGAACCTCCCGGAACGCGTCGAAGCGCCAGGTGCGCGAACACCGCCTGAGTCGAGGAAACAGGCAGGCAAAGCCGCAGCTCCCCCCTGTGGAGAACCAGAGCCGGGTCGCTACCAATCAACGAGCGCCATACATCGGCTCAGGCGGGGGACTCCGAGCCAGCACAGCTCCGGCGGTAGCTAGCCGGGACCCGACGGCTGCGAGATCCAGCGATCCAAGCGACCCACCGGGCGTTCCCGACCGGCCCCACGACATGCGCTTCTCACACTCAAGCCGCTTGCTGGCAGTGATGGGGTCAGATAGGGTCTTCGGACACGCTGGCGCAGTCGGACGCTGACCGTCCCAAACGCAGCCACGTGAACCTATTCGCGCCCGCCGAGGCGCGAGGCAGCAACATCTCTCTCTGACTCACCTGCTCCGTGCAGGCGTCGCCCCCCACATGGGATCGCACACCCGCCACCCGAGACAATCCCCAGCCTGTCGCCAGAGCCTGCGAACGCAGAGCGTAGGCAGGTTTGCGCGGACAAGCCGGTGTGGAAGCAACGCGGTGCCCGGCAATGCAGTCGAGGCTGCCGGCCGCGAGGCCGCAAGGGATGAGGCCGCGGGAGACGCGGTTGCGGGAGATGCGCCGAGTGATGTTCTTCGTGGCTCAGGCGAGCACCGGGCTTCATGGCTCGGTTCGCATGATCTACGATTTGGGTTTGGCGCGGTGATGCCGCGCGAGTTTTTACTGCGCAACGGAATGCGCGACTTGGTCAGCGAGCACAGCTCGCGGGCAATCTGGAGGCTCTGATGGTCAACCCTCAGATGGTGATGTACGAGGAGGAGTTCAACCAGATCCAAACGGTCGTTGACCGCCTGGTTCGGGAAGCGAACGCCAAGGTCGTCTTCATCGTCGACAAGAATGGTCAGCTCATCGCGGCAAGCGGCGAGGTCGACAACATCGACACGACGTCACTGGCGTCACTAACCGCAGGCAACATCGCTGCTACTGGCGGCATCGCCAAGCTGCTTCGGGAGAACGAGTTCGCCACTCAGTTCCACGAAGGCGAGAACGCGAACATCCACATCCAGCTGGTTGGCAACCGCGTCATCCTGGTCGTGATCTTTGACTCCAAGTCGAGTCTGGGCCTGGTGCGGCTCCGGGTGCGCAAGGCAAGCGATGAGCTCAATCGGATCTTCGAGGCGCTTCTGAGCAAGGTTCAGGAGCCGGGTGGGGACTCACCCTTCGCGGAGATCACGGACGAAGACATCGACAACCTGTTCAACGACTGAGTGCGAGGTTCGATGAACCACGTCGATGGCTTCAACCCGTACCGCATCAGGCCGTTAAGGATGGTTGGCGCTGGGCTCGCCCGGCTGGAGCGCCAACCCGCGCAGATCACTGAACCTGGGCCGAAACGCCAGGCAGGAGCGCTGAAAGCCAGCTCGGGAACTCACAGCGTGAGGAAAGTGCGATGAGCTTCATCAACTACATGGCCCGGGAGATCAACTGCAAGATCGTCTATTACGGGCCAGGTCTCTGCGGGAAGACGACCAACCTCCAGTACATCTACGAGCGCACGAACCCTGACGCGAAGGGCAAGATGATCAGCCTCGCGACGGAGACCGAGCGCACGCTGTTCTTCGACTTCTTGCCGCTTTCGCTCGGCGAGATCCGTGGGTTCAAGACCCGCTTCCACCTCTACACCGTACCGGGTCAGGTGTTTTACGACGCGAGCCGTAAGCTGATCTTGAAGGGCGTAGACGGAGTGATCTTCGTCGCCGACTCGCAGATAGAGCGCCTCGAGGCGAATCAGGAGAGCGTCGACAACCTGCGCACGAACCTCGCGGAACAGGGCTACTCCCTCGAGAAGATCCCCTACGTGATTCAGTACAACAAGCGGGACTTGCCCAACGCCGTCGAGGTGGAGGAGCTACGCTCGCTGATCAACCCGATGAACGTTCCGGACTTCGAGGCTCAGGCAAGGACCGGGCAAGGCGTGTTCGACACGCTGAAAGCGGTGTCGAAGCTCGTGCTGACCGAACTCAAGCGCGGCGGCTGACCGCAGCGCTTCCTCAGCGCGTCTCGCCCCCAACCCCTGATTCGCTCCTGAACGCGAAAAAGGGTCTTGGGGGCGTTGCTTATTGAAGCGCCCAAGAGCCAAGCATTTCCGAGTGTTTAGCATTCGTTCGGCGTGAGGGTTTGGGGGGGAGAGCGAAAACGCTTGAACACGCCCGGGTTCGAGCGTAAGCCCCCCGACCCCATGTACTTGTTTACGAAAAAGCCCCGCAAGACCGACCGCAGCCGCTGCGCCCGCAAGAACGCCAAGAACAAGGCGAAGAATCGCGGCCGGCGCAACCGCGTCGACTCGAACCGCTAGGCCCTCAGGACCTCTGGGCGCGGCCCGCGGCCGCGCGCCGGAGCGAGTAGAGAACCGAGCACCGTTTCCTTGCGGTAGTGCGCCTTCAATCCGCCTACGCAAGCCTGAGTCGTGACCTGTGCTCGGTCGTGAGAGTTCGCTGTTGGGCACGCACCCCGTGGTCACCCGCTCTTAGCGCTGGCCGCGCCTTCGCTGGGCGGAGCGGCGAGCATCCGCGCGTGGCTGTGGTCTTCCCCGGGCCACTCGTCCTGTTCACCTTCTGGAACGGCGCCGAGCTCATCCGTCATGCGTCGGATGTGGTAGCGCTCGAGGAACTCCCGCAGCTTCGCCTCCTCGATGACGCCTTGTTGGACGAGCACCTCTCCCAGTTTCGGGCGCGACTCGAGCTGAAGCACGAGGATCTCCTGGACCTGTGCTCTGCTGAGGTATCCAAGCTCGATGCTGATCTCTCCGAAGCGGCCGCCGTGATCAGCCTGATGATTGAGAATGCGCCAGATCTGCGGAATCGAGAGGAGCTTGCGACCCAGGGCGAGCTTTCCAAACTGAGGGGTCTGGGTGAGTTGGGCATCGAGGGCGGCGACGAGCTGTTCGGCTGTCGCTGCGCCCTCATCCATTAGAAACCTTCCGAACATGCTGCTCCCCCGCTGACAGAGCGCCAATGGCGGCTTCCGCGATCTTGCTGAGCGGCCGCACTTCAGCCACCCCTCCTAGCTCAACGGCTACTTTCGGCATTCCATAAACCACACACGTATCCTGGTCCTGGGCGATCGTGTGTGCGCCGGCCTTCAGCATACTCAGCATACCCGAGGCGCCATCGCTGCCCATTCCCGTGAGGATAACCCCAACCGCGTGTTTGCCTGCGAACCTGGCGACCGACTCGAAGAGTACATCGACCGACGGACAGTGCCGCGATACAGGCGACGTACCTTCGCAGCGCACGACGTAGTGACCACCGCTACGCACGATCCGACACTGAATTCCCCCCGGCGCCAGCAGGACACGCCCCGCGATCACCCGATCTCCGTCTTTCGCTTCCTTGACACTGAGCGCGCACTCTCGGTCCAGGCGCTCGGCGTACATGCGGGTAAAGACGGGTGGCATGTGCTGGACGACGACGACCCCCGGGCCGTCGATCGGAAGCCCAAGCAAGACATCGCGAACCGCCTCGGTGCCGCCCGTCGATGCACCGATCGCAAGGATCTTGTCGGTGGATGCCGCCATCGGCGACAGAACCTTGCTGGCGACCACCTGGCGCACCGCACTGGCATC
>JAUILJ010000972.1 GCA_030433055.1 Polyangia bacterium | reverse complement strand
CACCCTGCGGAAACGCTCAAGTTCTTCGGTCTGACGCCGGGGATGAAAGTCCTCGAGTACGGGCCGGGTGAGGGTTGGTACACGGAGCTACTGGCGCCAGTGCTGGCCAAGAAGGGGAAGCTGTACGTCACCAGTGGTGACCCCGCGGGTCCGCGCACGGTGCGTGGGACGATGTACGCTCAGCGTACCGAGCGCTTCCTGAAGAAGGCGCCGGAACTCTACGGCAAGGTGGAGCCGCTGATCGTGGACGGCAAAGCACCAGAGCTGAAGCTCGAGGGCGAGCTCGACATGGTGCTGGTGATCCGTGGGATGCACGGCTGGCACCGTGACGGAAAGGTCGACGCGTGGCTGGGGCAGATCTTCAAGAGCCTGAAGAAGCGCGGGGTGCTCGGCATCGTCCAGCACCGCGCGAAAGCCGACGCGAATCCCGACGAGAGCACCAAACAGGGCTACCTGCCCGAGGCGTTCGTGATCGAGCGCGCCGAAGCGGCAGGCTTCAAGCTCTCGAAGAAGTCCGAGGTCAACGCGAACCCCAAGGACACCACGGAGCACCCCGAGGGCGTTTGGACCCTACCGCCCACGTTGCGTCTCGGCGACAAGGATCGCGAGAAGTACACAGCGATCGGCGAGAGCGATCGCATGACATTGCGCTTCGTGAAGCCCTAGCAGGCGCAGGCGCGCCGCGCTGTCTGGCCTAGTGACAGCTCGGCTTGGCGGCCCCATCTCGCTCGAATGTCCAGACGGGGCCGCTGAGCGTGCCGTCGGGGTTGGTCTGGATGTGCTCCGACAGAGACGGGTCTGCGAGCGCGAAGCCATGAGCGCCGCGGCGATAGATGTGCGTGTAGGACGCGAGAGGCGCGCCCTCGCATCCGGCGTCGCTGGCGGTGAAGCTGAGGGTGTCGCGGTTCACCGCCCACGTTCCCTCGACGCAGCAGGTCGAGTCGGGGCCTGAGTCGATCTGATACTCGAACCGCCCATCCTCTTTCAGCTCCAGCGCGGCGAACTCCTGCGTGCCGCCGAACTCGCCGCGCCAGGTACCAACCCACTCCGGGGGCGGGGTCTGGTTCGTGCGCGCGCTGGATGGCAGCGGTGCGGCGTCGCTGCCGTCGCTCGCACCGGGCGCGACGAGCGTCGGCTGGGGCGCTGTTGCGCAGCCAGAGCAAATCAACACGAGCGCAATCCATCCCCGCATCGTGCAACGGTAGCCGAGGCTCACCAACGCGTGCACGGCGTTCGAAGGCGGAGCGTGGGTGCAGCTAGCTGGAAACGGCGGAGCGCAGGGGGGGGGCTGCGAGACGAACCGGTACCAGTTGAATCCCGGCTCGTATGAGTCGCTTGCCATGTCGGATCCGCGAGGGCGTGATAGGCTCTCAACTCGGGGACTTCTTCACTTTTTCGAGGTGTATCGAGATGAGCCAAGCGCGCGACGGGCAACTGAACCCAGCCTCTATTTCCGAGATGATCTGCCGTCGCTTGACCCGCGGCGGAGCGGTCTGTGCCGTGGCCGTGTTGGTCGCAGGCTGTTCCGCTGAGACACGGGAGAAAGGGCTGGAAGGCTCAGGTGGCACCGCGGGGTCTGGCGGAGTTGGGGGCGATGGAGGCACCGGGGCAGCCGGCGCCGGTGGTGGCGGCGGCAGCGCTGGAGATGGTGGTACTGGCGGCAGCGGCGCGACTGGCGGAGACGGCGGGACCGCGGGTGATGGCGGGACCGCGGGTGACGGCGGGACCGCGGGGAGCACGGGCGGCACCGGAGGCGTGGGCGGGAGCGCGGGCTCCGCGGGGACGGCCGGCTCTGGAGGCACGGCGGGCACAGGCGGTACTGCTGGCTCTGGAGGAAATCCTTGCGGAAACTCAGATCCGGACTGCGAATGCAACGGCACGACCATCGTCGCCAAGGACGCAGACAACGACAGCCACGGGTCCAAGGCCTGCGCGGCCAATCCTGGCGACGACTGCGACGACAACGACACCAACTTCTACGAGAACGCGTGCGGTGGCTGCACCAAGAACCTGGGCGGCATGCCCGGCGGCAACTGCAACGAGTGCGGAGTCTTCCAGTGCTCCGGCGTGAACGCGCTGCAGTGCGTTTCACCGAACCCAGCGCCCAAGCGCTGCGGAAACTCCACGACGCCAGAGACGTGCGTGGGTGGTTCCTGGGTGGCGGGGGCCCAGTGCACGGGGCAAACACCCGCGTGCTACAACGGCGCGTGCAAAGAGTGTGCGCCGGGGACGTTCAAGTGCGTCGGCTACACCAACGGCGACACCGCGGTAGTCGAGTGCACGACCAACGGATCCTGGAGCATTGGAAACAAACTCTCCTGTTTCCTCAGCCTCGGCCAGTCCTGCCAAGCTACGACGGGCACCTGTGTCCAGACCTCGTCTCTAGACCGCGACTCGACCCTTCAGGTTCCTGGTTTGCTCCAAGAGCGGACGCCTGCTCTGGATTCCCTGCAGCAAGCTTTCGACGTCGCGGCGTGGGGACAGTTCGTCTGACGAATGCTGCTAATCGGCAGTCGCGCTGTTCTCCGTCACTTTCCCGATTCTCGGCCGCCCAACGACTGGGACTTGGTTTGTGACGGTGCAGAGATAGCTGAGCTCGGGAGGAGGCTGCCGGAGTGCAGGCTTGAACGCCCGGTGCCTGACAAGTGCGCGTTCGAATATGACGGTGCGCTGGTCGAGGTCGCCAACGCGGACCGCGACGCATACTGGGCGAAGGTGCGAGCCGAGTTCGCCAACGAGCAGGTTCTCCAGGACCCCGTGCTCGGACCGCTTCGCGTGGCGCCTCCTGCCTACCTGCTAATCTCCAAACACTGCGGGCTGATTTACCACGTTCTACACTGGCACAAAAACCTGGAGGACTTCCTCTACCTGAGGGATCGCGTCTCCGAGATCCCGGAGCACTTGAAGTACCTGGTCCCGGCTTCGCTGGAGAACTCTCGGGT
>JAUILJ010000971.1 GCA_030433055.1 Polyangia bacterium | reverse complement strand
TTTCACTCTTGAAGTAGAACTCGAGGTGGCGCCAGCGCCCCTCCGGCTTGGGGCCGCCTTTTCCTTCCCCGGGGAACCAATCGAGCTGGTTGACGTTGAGGAAGTGATGGTAGTACCCGTCCTGCAGCGTGCTCACCCACATGGTGTCGTTCGGGCCAAACGCGTAGAACAGCTTGATCGACTGCGACTGCACCTCTCCCGACTCCTGGAGCGCGTCATAGGTGAAGCCCTGATCGAACCACAGCCAGACGCTGATGTAGACCTCCGCCTGCCCCGAGATCTGATTCTGAGGGTCCGCCGAAGGAACCTGCAGGATCCCAAGGTCACGCAGACGAATGCTCGCCCCCGGACGCTTCGATCCTTTGATCTGCACCCCCACCGACTCGGCCAGCGGATCGTAGGCTTGCCCTTGGGTCTGGTCGCCGTTCTTCCACTCCCAGAAGTTCCCTCGCAGTACCTTGCCGGGCCTGCCGTCCATCAGCGAGCCATCGAGCACCGCAAAGTTGCCCTCATCCGAGGACGAGGTGCGCAGCTCGAGCTGAGTCGCAGGGTCGTCTCCGAACGGGTTCCCTGACTCGAAGTCATTGAAGAAGACGCGCTTGGTATCGTCAGCTCCACACGGCGCCGCTGGATTCGGATCGCCCCCACTGCCTGCAGCTCCCGCCCCGCCAGCACCGGTCCCCCCACTCGCGCCCGCGCCCGCGCCGGCAGTCCCCGCCGCCCCCCCGGAGGGCGCCGCCCCAGCGCCTCCGCTCGCGGCGCCGCCCGCAGCCTCCCCAGCCGTTCCTCCGCTGGCGCCTCCACCGGTCGCCCCTCCGTCGTTCGAGTCGCTGCCACAACCAACGGCGCCGATCGCCGCGACGAACACAACCGTTCGAGCCACCTGCTTCATGAGGCCGAAGCTAGCGCCCGCCCGCTTACAGCTCCTGCGTGGATCCGAATGGGTGCAGGACCTGTAAGCCAAGCCTCGCTAGTTGAGAGGCATGCAACGCGCATGGGTCTGGGCGGCGCTGATGTCATGCGCCTTGGGATGCACCTCTGAGTCCGACGAACCGGGCAGCGCCGGGGCTCCGGGAGGCGGCTCAGGCGGATCGTTCACAGGCTCGTCGGGCATGAACCAGGGCGGCGGGTCTTCTGGGGGATCTGCAGGCGCTGGCGACGGCGGCACGTCGGTCGGCGGCGGGTCGGGGGGTCGTGCCCAGGGCGGCTCGACGTCGACTGGCGGCTCGGCCTCGACTGGCGGCTCCGGGGCGGGCAGCGCGAACGGTGGCGCAGCAACGGGCGGGAGCAGCGGGACGAGCAGCGGGGGCACGACGAGCGTTGATCTGAAGGACGGGCAGACGCTGGTTCTGCGTGGAAACGGATTCGGAACGAAGGCGCCCGCCGCCCCCATCGTCTTCGATCGCTTCGAGGGGCAACCCGGAGCCGAGGTCGGCAAGCCCACGATTGGCCCGGACTGGTACCACGAGTCTGGACACACCAGCTACGACGGAACTCACGCCTTCTCAGGCAGCATGGCCGCGATGATGGACTGGACGGACGACACCACCTACGGCAACACCACCCTCCAGCGCAATTTGAACATCGACGAGGCCTACTTCTCGTACCGCATGTACAAAGAGATCTACGGTGGCTCGAGCCCCGACCACTGGAACTTCAAGCACGGCGCGATCACGTCTGGAGACATCGACTACTACCACGGGAGCGTGCAGTACGTGACGGTGGAGCTCGGCAGCGGTGACTCCAAGCAGAGCTACACGGCTCAGTCGACGGAGACGCCCGTGTACTACGCAGCGGATTCAACAGCGAGTTTCCCCGAGGATAGCTGGCATCGCCTGGAGCACTACGTGAAGCTGTCACAGCCCTCCGGGGAACCCAACGGCAAGCGCTACTTCAAGCTCGACGGCAACGGGAACTTCACTTACTCCGGCAGCCCCGGTGGCCACTACGCATCCCCCAGCGGAGCCGTTCCCCACGACGTCTACGACGGCGACGACATGGTGACGCGACACACCGATCATGTATTCCAGAACGTGCTGCTGCCGTTCTACTTGCGGGGAGGGTACAGCGCGAAGGTCTGGGTCGATGAGGTCTACCTCGACGACACCCAGGCTCGAGTCGAGCTGGGAGACGCCGCCAAGTGGGAGGAGTGTCAGGATCGGAACCCGCAACCGGCGCTCACCTGGAGCGACACGCAGATCGAAATCACGCTGAACCAAGGCCGTCAGGCTCCGGGCGCCAGGGCCTATGCTTTCGTGGTCCTCACCGACGGCCGCATCCTGGCCCTGGGAGAGGTGGGAGTGTGGTCCGGCGGCTGAGCGGCGCGCCTCACCCCCAGACCCACTCTCTGAGCGTCCGACGGATCCCGCGATGGCTCAAGCTCGGGTCGAGATCGGGCTGTCGTCGTTGCGGGCAGCGAGCGCGGCGTCAGAGGCCGCGCTGCCCAGAACTGGCAGCCGCACTCGCAGGCGAGCGCCCCCGAGCGGGCTCTGCAGTGCCGTCACCAAGCCTCCGTGCTCCACCACGATCTTCTTGACGATCGCCAACCCCAGCCCGGTACCCTCGGTCTTGGTGGTGACATACGGATCGAACACCGTATCCCGCATCTTCTCGGGAATTCCCGGCCCGCTATCCTCGATATCCAGACGCCAGAAGGCCCCGTGCTGGCGCAGGCTTTGTACAGCGCGGACGAGGTCGACAACTGGGAAGCGCGGGCCGTGGAGGAAATCCGCAAGGCTGCCAAGAAAGCCAAGAACGATGAGTTCTATACGCAGTATGTCGACATTGAAAAAGAGATGAATGCGTACTTGGAGTATGACCCAGATGTGTTCAGAGACAAGACCATTTTGCTGCCGTGTGATGACCCAGAGTGGTCAAATTTCACCAAGTACTGTGCTCAGAACTTTGAGACCTTTGGTCTGAAGAAACTCATCAGCACGAGCTATGCGCCGAACA
>JAUILJ010000058.1 GCA_030433055.1 Polyangia bacterium | reverse complement strand
CCCGCTGACGAGGAACACCACGTTGAACATGTTGAAGGTCCAGATCGCGCCGAGGACCACCGCCGGCCCAAGCACCGGCTTGACCATGGGGATGGTCACCAGCCGGAGCCGCTGCCAGCGCGTGGCGCCATCGACCTCCGCCGCCTCGAGCACGTCCTTTGGCACCGAGGTGAGCGCGCCCAGCGTGACCACCATCATGAACGGGAAGCCGAGCCAAACGTTGGTGGCGACGTTTGCAGAAAACGCGGTCGAAAACTGCGCCCACCAGCTGAACGGCTCCACCCCGAGGCTCTCCAAGATGGCGCTCACGGCGCCGAACTGGCGATCGAACATCCCACGCCAGGCCAGCGCGGTGACATAGGAGGGCACTGCCCACGGTAGGATCAACAGCACGCGATACAGCGGCTTGAGCCGCAGCGTGGGACGAGACAGCAATAGCCCCAGGGAAAATCCGATCACCAGATGCAACCCCACGTTGAGCAGCGTCCACAGAATGGTGACCAAGAGCACCAGGTAGAACGACCCGCTGCTCAGCAGGGGCGCGCCTCGCGCCGTCAGGATCTCCCAGAAGTTCGCCAGACCGACGTAGTGCATGTTGCCCTGAGGGCCCGCGAACAGGCTGGCCGCCGCTCCGACGAAGATCGGCACGAACACCAACACCCCCACCGCCAGCACGGCGTGGGCGACCCAGAGGTACGCCGGGAGCGAGCGCTTGATCGGAGACCACAGCTCGCCCCGACTCGCCTGACGCCAGATGCGGAAGGCGCCGAGCAAGCTGAGCGCGCCCATCACGAGCAGCAGCGGCGTTGGCGACGCCGGTGGCGGGGGTGGGCGCACCATGTCGTCGAAGCGCCGCTTGGCCTCCTCGAGCGCCACCTCCGGGGTGACCGCGCCGCTCAGCGCCTTCTTCAAGGCGCGGTTCGCGGGTTCCCAGCTGGTGCGCATACGATCGCCCGAAGGCATCGGCACCGCCTGCTCCGCCTGCTGCGCAAACGCCTTGATGAATGGATCGTTGCCCGCGGAAGGCGGCAGCTTGCGCCGCGCCACCAACTGTCGGCCCAGCTTCACGCGGATGTCAGCGCTCTTTTCATTCGCCAGGTAGCCCAGCAGCTGCAAGGCGCGGGGATCTTTCGCACCGCGGGGAGTGAGCGCCGCTGCCTCCACGGTCAGATAGGGCTTCAGCGGCTGCCCCGTTGCCTCCAGCTTGGGCAGAGGTACCGCACGGTAATTGACCTTGCCATCGAGCTCGCCAGCGCTCCAGGGCCCGCTGATGTACGCAGCAGCGCGACCACTGATGAACAGCTGTTTGACTACAGAGCCCCCCGCTTCCTCCGGGATTTTTCCTCGTACCATCAGATCGCGAACGAACTCGATGCTGCGCACGGCGTCGGGGCCTACGAAGCCAAAGCTACCGTCGGGGTTCAACTGCTGGGCACCGAACGCGTGGAGGAACGCGGCGTGGTAGTAGGCGTCGTTCGCCTCGTACACCAACGGAAAGACACCCTTCGGCAGCGCCATCTCCACGAGTGACTCGATGCTCTCGGGCGGCTCCGCCAGCAGATCCGTGTTGATATAGAGGACGAGCGCCTTCAGCGCGAGGGGCAACCCGTAGAGCTTCCCGTCGATCGTCAGCGCGTCCACTGCTCCCTGGGGAAACACGTCGGTGTCGAATTCGTCCGGCAACGGGCTGACGACTCCGCGGCGGATGTAGTCACCGAAGCGCTCGTGGGCATCGATGAAGACATCGGGCCCGGAGCCACCGGGAGCTGCCGCCCCCAGCTTCGAAGCGTAAGCGTCATGAGGGAGCTGAAGCACCTCGACCTGGACGCCGCTGTCCCGCTGGTAGTCCGCGACTGCGCGATCCAGCGCGACTTGCTCGCCCCCACGGTACGCGTGCCAGAGGCGAACGGGTTCGCCGTCACTCGCAAATGAGTCACGCCCCCAAGTCAGCAAAAACAGCAGTGGAAGAAGCCAGCGAAGCATCGGCGAGTGTCCGGAGCAGGAGCCAAAAGGGGCGGCGAGCCGGCACACACCCCCCAACCGCAGGGACCTCGTTCGCTCAAGCGCTCTCGGCCCAGTCGCCGGGATGTTACGAGCCGGAACCGAGACGGAAAAGAGTTGAGATGAGCAGCGGTGCCTCGGCGCTCAGGTTCTGACGCCAACCGCTCGCTTCTCCGCTGGCGGAACTTCACACCACAGCGCGAAGCGAGCCCGTCAATCGGCACACGGTGGCACAGGACGCAGCGTCAAAAATCACACGCTGTCGAGCCTCGCCCTCCAGAACCAGCCAAATCGCGGGTTGTTCGCGTTCTGCCTGCCTGGCTTGGAGGTTGCTTCAAGCACTCCCTGCGATGGCACACGAGGACCTCACCCTGAACGACGCCGCTGAACACGTGTTTGGTTTACCGAGCCTGGAACCCGCGCCACACTCGAGGCCCCTCTCAGAGTCTGGGATTGCAGCGTCCCCCGCGCGTCCCAGGAGCTTCGAAGAGCCCGTGAACAGCGCAGCTGACGGTCAATCCCGCCGTAATGCAAAACGCAACAAGAAGCGCCGCAAGAACCAGCGGAGCCGACGTTCGGAGGCCCCGGGCCGCCAGAGCCAGGCCCCAAGCTCCGGCCGTTCCCCCGCGGAAAAGAACCTGAGCGCGAAGCCGGAGCCCGCGGAAGCGAGCGAGGCAGCCGCGAAGGCAAGCGAGGCAGCCGCGAAGGCAAACGAGGCAGCGGAGCGCGAGGACGCCAGCCAGGTCGAGCCCAAGCATGTGGAGCCCAAGCAGGTCGAGACCAAGCAGGTGGAGACCAAGCAACCGCAGGCAGACGCTGAAGCTGCCCCAACCGCCAAGCCCGAAGCAGCCGACGAAGCGACCGCAGCCGCGGAAGCAGCAGCCGGGGTTGGGGGTGAGGAAGCACCGAAGGCCGCCACCAAGTCCAAGAAGAAGAAGTCGAGCGGAGCCAAAGGCAAGGCGTCAGACGGCCACGTCGATCACTATGACCCCGAGGAGGCTGCGTTCTTCGACGCGGGGGAGCGCATCAGCGAGACCGAACATCGAGGCACGCTGCACTCCACGCCCGAAGAAGAGTTTCCTCAGGTGCTCCCCCTCACCCCCGAGCAACAGCAGCACCACCGCCGATTCATCCCATACGTCGCTGGGGTGGTTGGGCTGTTCGCTATCCTGGCCGCGATCGGGGTCGTCCAACGCAGCACCGCCGAAGAGAAGGTCGCCAGCAACGACTCTCGGTCGGCGGCGAGCGCACCGATGACCACCGAAAAGGCGGTGGCGAGTCGCCCGGACCCCAAGCCAACCACTGAGCCTGCAGCACCGGAGCAGGGCGAGGCGCCCGAGGAAGATATCCGCACGGAGACAGCTGAAGCGCCCGAGCCCACCGCCGACGAGGCGCCCGAGCTCGCTGCCGACGAGGCTCCGTCGGGCGCTGCGGAGCCCGAACCCACGGCGGCCGAGCCGGCTGAGGAAAGCCCCGCGCCAAAGCAGGCAACCGCTGATGCGGCGAAGCCCAAGGCGGTCCCGGTGAGTGCACCACGCCCCGCCACCAAGCCAAAGCCGCCGAAGCCCGCCGCCCCGCCGCAGCCAGTCGCCGCCCCGCCAGCGCCACCGCCGCCTCCGGCGCCGCCCGCTGGTGAGCGGCCTCCGACCGCGAGCTTCCCGGTAAACTGAGCGGGTGACTCGGCGCGACCTAGAGCGCCTGGCCGCTGTCCGGATCGAAGAGGTGTAACTCTCCTGGAGCAGCGGTCAGCGTCAGCTCGGCGCCGGCACGCACGTCGGTGCTGGAGTCCAGGCGCGCGACGACGTTCGCCTCGCCTACTTTTCCGTGTGCAAACGTCTCGCTGCCGAGTGCTTCGATGACCTCGACGCTCAACTTCACGCCCCCTTCCGCGTGCTGTTCGAGCGCATGCGGTCGCACGCCAAGCGTGAGCGGCTGCGCATCCGAGACGCCCGAGAGCCTGTCAGCCGGGGCCCGCAGCCGGAGGCCCGGAGCCTCGAGTACCCAGCCTCCATCGCGCTGATGCGCGCGCACATCCACGAAGTTCATGGCCGGGCTGCCCAGGAACGCGGCGACGAAGCGGGTCGCGGGCCGCGCGTAGATCTCCAGCGGCGCACCGCTCTGCTCCACGAGCCCCTGGTTCAACACGAACAAGCGATCGGCGAGGGTCATGGCCTCGACCTGGTCATGGGTCACGTAGACGCTGGTAGCGCCCAGGGCGTCATGCTGCTTGCGAATGTCTACTCGAACCTGGGCCCGTAGGGCGGCGTCCAAATTGCTCAGGGGTTCGTCGAATAGAAATAGCGCGGGGCGCCTCACGATCGCTCGCCCCATCGCCACGCGTTGGCGCTGACCACCAGACAGCGCCTTCGGCATGCGGTCCAGCAGTTGCTCGAGGCCGAGCATCGCGCTCACTTCAGTGACCCGTGCCTCGATCTCAGAGCTGGGCGTTCCCTTCAGCTCCAGGCCGAAGGACAAATTTTTCCGCACGGTTAAATGGGGGTAGAGCGCGTACGACTGGAACACCATCGCCACGTCGCGCTCACGAGGGGCGAGGCGCGTGACGTCTCGCTCGCCAAAGCGGATGCTGCCCTCGTCGGACAGCTCGAGACCGGCAATCAGCCTCAATAGCGTCGACTTGCCACAACCGCTCGGCCCAACCAGCACCGCAAAACCACCGTCTGGTAGCTCGAGGTCGACTCCCTTGAGCACCTGCGTCTGGCCGAACCGCTTCTTGAGCCCCTGAACCGCGACCGCAACCACCGAAGCTAGCCCTCCCCACGTCCCAGCTCGCGCTGGCCACGCCAGCGCAGCCAGTGGTCGGCCAGGACGATCGCCACCATCGCCTCGGCCATCGGCACGAAGCGGGGCAGGAGGCAGGGATCGTGACGACCTCGAGTGGCGATCTGAGTGGGCTCCCCAGCGCGGGTCACGGTTTCCTGGGGCTGAGAGAGGCTACTCGTGGGCTTGATCGCAGCCCGAAGCACCAGCGGCATCCCGCTGGAGATCCCGCCCAGCATTCCGCCGTGGCGGTTGCTGCGGGTGACGATGCGGCCCTCGCCATCCGCAGCTGTCTCACGCGTGAAGACGTCGTTGTTCTCAGTGCCTCGCAGCGTCGCGCAGCCGAAACCGACGCCGTACTCCACGCCGAGCACCGCCGGGAGACTGAACAGGCCGTGGGCGAGATCAGCCTTGAGCTTGTCGAAGACCGGCTCCCCGAGGCCTGCGGGCACCCCCGTGGCGACGATCTCCGCGATGCCACCGATCGAGTCCTGCTGCCTCCGCACCGTATCGACCAGCTCGATCATTTTCCGCGCAGCAATTTCATCTGGGCAGCGAATGGGGTTCGGCTCCCCGTCGGAGAAGAACTCGATTCGTTCGAGGGACACCGACTCCGGTGTCTCGATCTTGGCTTTGATGTCACCCACCTGGGTGACATAGCTGAGCACCTGACCGCCGAACGCCTCCGCGATCAGCTTCTTCGCCACCGCGCCTGCGGCGACCCGCACCGTGGTCTCCCGCGCGCTAGACCGGCCACCACCGCGGAAATCGCGAAAGCCGTACTTGGCGTCGTAGCTGTGGTCCGCGTGGCCTGGGCGGTACTTGTCCTGGATGTCGGAGTAGTCCTTCGAGCGTTGGTCCTGATTTCGGATCAGGATCGCGATGCTGGTACCGGTGGTCCGCCCATCGAACACACCCGAGAGGATCTCCGGCGTATCCGCCTCCTGCCTCTGGGTCACCAGCTTGCTCTGACCCGGGCGCCGACGCGCGAGGTCGGGCAGCAGGTCGTCAACGCCCAGCGGAAGGCCGGGCGGACATCCGTCGATGATCACGACATTGCCCGGGCCATGAGATTCCCCTGCCGTCGTGATGCGAAATGCTTGTCCGAAGCTGTTCCCCGCCATTTGCCGCCCGTCAATGCACGCGCCACGCGAGCGCGACAAGGTTTATGCGTCGAGATCCTCGCTGCTGGGTTTCCGACTGGCGTCACTCGGGTCGGCGTGCTCGGCAAAGCGTGGGTCCAGGTCGCGCAGCAGGCGACGGATGCGCGCCCCAGGGCGCCTGGTCGCCAGCTCATGCAAGTAGACGCGCGAACGCTGAGTGATGCCCAAGCGAGCATAGCCCACAGCAAGCCAGGCAAAAACCAGCTCGAGCTCCGACTCGTCGTTGGCAAAGCGACTGGCAAGCTCGAGCTGTTCGATCCCCGACTCCACGTGACCCAGCTCGATCAAGGCCGCTCCCTTGGTGCGCAGCGGCTCCGCGCGATTCGGATGGAGCGCCAGGGAAAGATCCGCAAGCCTCCGGGCGTCGAACAGCCGCTCGCGCGTCCCTGCGTGGAACGCCACCTCCGCGCCGGTCGAGAAGATCAGCGCACGCAGCTCTTCATCGTACTGTTCCAGGTCCCCGAACCCCTCAAGCTCCGCCACGGCGACCTCGTCTTCGCCCATGACCGCGCTACAGAGCGCGCGGCTGAGGCGCAAGCGGGGGTGAGCGGGCAAACGCGAGAGGCCTTGATCGATGACGTCACGCGCCTTCGCGCCCTTGGCATCTTCGAGGAGCCGGCTAGCTCGAATCGTCCAAGGCGCCGCGAGCTGCCACTCCAGCTGTTTCCGCGGAGTAACAAAACTCAGGAGCAGGCCGAGTCCGTCGGAGACACCGCCGCGACCGGCAAACGGCACCAAGTTGAGCACGCCCCCCATGGCGGCGGTCAGGCACAGGCTCTGCAGTGCAATCCACGGAACCGAGGTCGTTCTCTCGAGTAGTCGGTCTCCTGCCAGCGCATAGACGCAGAGCACGAACGCCAGCTCGATCCCTGGCCCTGCCACGAACACCAGCGCTTGCTTCGAGCGCGCCCACCGCAGGTCACTGGGCACCGTGCGCACGTGACCTGTGAGCGGTGCCAGCTTCCAGCGCACGACGGCGTCCCCGACGACGAAGCGTGCGACGTCCCGACCTTGCCCGATCACCACCTCATACACACGCCAGCCGAGCAAGCGCGCAACCAGGGCGTGCCCCAGCTCGTGAAGCACGAGCAGAGGCACCCACGCCACGACGACGAAGATCAGGCCTAGCTTCAACGGGGTGAAGTCCCTCAACAGCTCTCCCGCGAGCGATCCGAAGAACACCAGAAAGAAGAGCGCCGCGATCCACTTCTCGTCGCGAGCCAGCGGGCGGCGAGGAGCAGGGTCGTAGAGGGGCGAGGGCATATATCTTGGTGTTGGCCGGAATGAGTAGGGACGCAAGTGGAGCTCGCACGAGAATCTTCGGCCGTCCCGGCCTGTTCCAACAGCGAGCGGCCCCCGGGTATGCCCGGGGACGCTCAGAGCCCGGCTTTGACCTGGCTCTGGGGGATCAGAATCTTTCCGCTGGTCGCTGGCACGTCGATCGCGAGCGTGCCGTCAGAGGCCACGGGGTACTGCGGACCGCTCGGGTCGAGCACATCCACCAGGACGGTTCCTCCGGGCAATTCCACCGCCATCGCGGAACCTTCGAACTCGGTTCGACTGGTGTGCGTGGCGCTGGTGTTGATCACCACCAGCGCGTAGCCGTCTCCGGCATCGCCTGCGCGACGCTCGAACGCCAGGATCCCTGCGTCGGTTTCGTCGGCGACCCGATCCGTCACCCAGGTGAAATGCACCTCGCCCCGGGTGAGTGCGGGGTAGCCGCGCCGCAGCTTGGAGAGCCGGCTGATCCAGCGAAACGTACGGTGGTTCGTGTTGTAGCCGCTGCTCCAGAGGTCTTCCCGGTTCGCCGGGTCATTTCCACCCCGGAAACCTTGCTCGGTGCCGTAGTACACGCAGGGGATACCATCCTCCGTGAACAGGAAGAGGAGCGCGTTCTCCAGTGCTGCGTCGTCATCGCGGTTGTACTTGAACCGAGCGACATCGTGGTTGTCGATGAAGTTCACGAGCGCGTGATTCGGCGCGACGCCGATGCCTCCATCCTGCGGCTGGGTCCCATAGAGCCCACTCTCGTCTCGCACCTGAAACAGGTTCGCGACCTGGGTCGTTGGCGCACCGTCCTGGAACACGTCACGGAACACTTGGAAGTGCTGGGGGAAGAAGAAGGCGCTGTCGACTTCACCGGGCAAGGTGTAGGGCCCGACGGTTTCGTTGCGACCGTCGAAGGCCTCACCAAACATGAAGAATTTGGTCTTGCCCCGCTCGGCCAGGCGCCGCCGCACCTCGGGCGCGAAGACCTGCCAGAACTCGTGTTCGACGTGCTTCAGCGTGTCGATGCGGAAGCCATCGAAATCCGCGAGCTCGACCCAACGTACGAAGCTGCTGATCAACACCTCCTGAACGCGCGGGTCCAAGGTGTTCAAGTCCTTGAGGCCCCCGGGGAAGTCACCCTTCTCGACCTGCTCGGGAATATCGTAACTCCAGACGCGACCGCGGCGATTATAGGCCCATGCGTTTCGCAACACCGACTGACTCGGGGGCATGTGATTCGTGGCGGCGTCGCGCTGGAAGATGATCGGTGCAGGGCCCGCCTCGCCCAGCGACGTGAAGGCTTGAATCCCCCGGGAATCAAAATCTGGGTCGTATTCGTTGATCGCCTTGACCTGGCTCGTGGTGCCGTTGCCCTCGACACGCTCGTCGGCCTGACCGTTGAGGTTGATGTCGTAATAGAACAGCTGGCCCATGTGGTTCGTGACGATGTCGAGGATCACCTTGATGCCTCGAGCGTGGGCCGCATCGATCATGCGCCGCAAGCTCGCCAAGTCACCGAAATGGGGGTTGAGCATCGTCAGGTCCTGAGCCCAGTACCCGTGGTAACCGTCGACGCCCGCGTCGGTCTCGACGTTCTTGACGATCGGCGAGATCCAGAGCGCCGTCACCCCCAAGTCACTGAGGTAGTCGAGGTTGTCCTCGACGCCCCGCCAATCACCACCGTGGTAGCGAGCCGGCGCGCTCAGATCGACCCGATAGTCGTTACCGCGGTCGCCGTTCGCGAAGCGATCGACCATCAGCTGATAGATCACCTCGTCGCGCCAGTCGTCGACATGAGTGCTGATCTCGCGCTCGCCGTCCAGCCCCTCGAAGTCCATACAACCAACGTTGCACAGACTGATCATCGCAGCCGTTCCAAGCCAGCTCAACCCTCTCAGGTGCGAGCCCCTCGAAATTTTCCTTGTGGATTTCTTGCTCATGATCATTGCCCGTAGCTGGAAGAGTTGAACCACCACTCTGCGCCCACACCCAGGAACTGCTCCGTCTGGCGCCGCGCAAACGGGTCTGTGTTCGGATAGAGTGAGCGCGCCCCCGCGTCCCGCGCCGTAAGTACGTAGATCAAGCGTAGCTGCGGCCGCTTGAAGCTGCCTCGCCCGGCAGGGGAAATGAACGGGATCACGCCGAAGCGCCACAGGCCCGCCATCAGGGGCTGGTTGTCCACGGTGCTCAGCACCCCGCGTTGCTGCGCTTGGTACGAACCCTCCAGAGCCACCCCCAGGTGGTCGGTGATGTAGCCCTGAGGCCGCACGACGAAGATCCCCTCATCCACATTCTCGAAGCGGAACTTCTCTGGAGACGCATCACGGAACGAGCGGAAGTAGCCACCAACAAGGACGCTCAGCCAGTGCGACTCCCAGTTGCCGCTGAGGCCAATCAGCAGCTCGTGTGCGCCCGACGAGTCGGCTGCATCCGAGGTACCCTGTGGAGTCGAGAACTCACCATACGCTGCGAGCCCGGTCGCGTAGCGCACGAACAGATTGGCGAACGTGTCATTTTCACCCGT
Organism: Polyangia bacterium; assembly: GCA_030433055.1. Taxonomy (GTDB): domain Bacteria; phylum Myxococcota_A; class Polyangia; order Polyangiales; family Polyangiaceae; genus JAHBVY01. The sequence continues at coordinate 6,452 of JAUILJ010000058.1, read as the reverse complement.
AAATCCGCCAATCTGACCACCAATCACGTTGCCGGAGTCTCCGGGCAGGTCCTCACGCCGCCCATCGTCCAGCTCTCGCTCGCCACTCGGCAGATTGTGCACCTCACCGTACAGGACCGCCTTGAGGCCCGCCTGCTCCCCGATCGGGAAGACATGGCTCAGCTTGAGGCTCGAGATGGTGCGGGGGCGGTCCAGCAAGGGCACCTCCTCGGCACCGGGTTGGTTCTGAGCCGCTGGACGCAGCACGCTCTGTCGCTGGAACGGGTTATCGACCAGGTTCATGCCGACATGCCAGGCGACGAACGTACGGTCCTCGTTGAAGCTGAACTTGAGCCCACCGCCGACTGTGTTGAGGTTGTCCAGCGGCCAGAAGTCGAGCAGGTAGATGTCGTCGCCGCGGTACATACGCGAGCCGACCCAGGCGCTGAGCCCGGGGTCCAGCACGCCGCGCTCTTCGACATAGAAGTTCCGCAGGGCAACGGTAGCGTCGAACTTGCCCGAGTCGTGGAAGATCGGCTCCCCGATCGCCAAGGTGGAGACGACGCGAGAGTGTATGCCCGCCTCCCACTCATCTTCGCGGGTGAGCTCCAGTTCCCCGTAGCTCCCCTCGTCAATGCGAGTGCCATAGGCGACGACGTCCGCGTCACGGCCCCGACCGCCTCGGAGGTCTCCAGCGGCAATCACCCTACCGTAGGAGCCGAAGCTGAAGCTCCCCCGGGGGTAGTCGAGGCGGAGTGGGCGCCGCGTCGCCTGGGGAGGCGGCACTCCCGGCGCGTCGGTTCCCCGCGGCTCCACGGCAGGTGCCGCGGCGGGAGGAGGCTCCTCAACCGGCTCAGCCGCCGGCGGAGCAGGCGGGGGAGGTGCCGTGTCCTCCAGCTCGACGTCCGCGGGCGGAGGTGACACCTGAGGTTCCTCGGGGGGATCCGCAGGTTGCGCCAACAGCTGTGGACTCAGCGCAATCAGCGCCGCGCCAGACCCCATCCCCCAGAAACGTCGAAGCTTCATTAGTGACTCACTCCAGAGTTACTATACCGAATCCTCAAGGTTTCGGGGGTGTTAATTGCCGCTCCCAGCCACACCATTCTCGCCGCCGGTGCAGCGACACAAGCGCTGTTTGAGCCCTGTTGTTCGGGTCGGAGCCGCGGGTCCCCAGGCCCATGAAATCGTTGAGGACTGTGGTGCTCGGAGCAACCCATCGCACGGGATCCCCGCGTCGGGTGCGAGACGGAGCCGCACCTCACAGCGCAGCGCAGTCCGCTGGCGATGGCCACCTCGCCTCAGCATCCGTTCAGTCTCGGCGACGCTCAATGCCGTGTGGAAATGGGCGATGGGTCGGAGAGTGAGCCTGGTGCCATGTCAGCCCGACCGACCGCTGACCAACCGGTGGGTGGTTGCGCGAACTCACTCCGCAGCCGGGAACAGGCGACCCACTGCCAGCCGGAACCCACCTGGCCGCGCGCGTGTGCCTCGCCGTCTCGAAAAGCGCTTCGGCCCTCGCGACTTGGGTTCGTCGACCCAACGCCCGTTCTCTGTCGGAGTCAGATACTCTCGGTGTTAGACTGCGGGTCGCCCCGGAGGTCTTTCATGCCCAACGCTCCCCTACGAAGCCGGTCGTTCTCCCGGTACCTTTCCCGTCGCAGCCTGAGTGCGGTCGCCTCCTGGCGCCTGCTTGTTCTAACTGGCTTCGCGCTTCACCTCGCAGGCTGCTCGTGCTCCTCCGAGGGAGAGACTGCTGGCTCTGGTGGTAGCCTAAACTTTGGTGGTTCCGCAGGGAACACGAGTGGAGGCAACAGCAGCGGTGGTACCGCCAACGGTGGCTCCGGTGGTCTGATCGGAGACGGCGGCGGAGGAAAGGGCTGCAAGAGCGACGACGAGTGCGACGGCGGGGTGTGCTCAGCGAGCGGCCAGTGCTGCGCCACCGCAGCTCAGGCGTGCGGGGCCGTGTGCTGCAACGCGGGAGAGTTCTGCAGCTTCGAACGCTGCGTGGTCCCGGGGAAGGCCTGCCAGACACCAGCCGACTGCGCCGACGGTCAGTACTGCGAGACGGCGCTCGGCGAGGGCGGCAGCGGCGGCGCTGGAGCTGGAGGCGCGAGCGCTGGCGGCGCCGGAGGAATGGGCACGACGTGTACTCAACCGGTACCCCAGAGTGGTCGCTGCATCGACCTACCGCCGATCTGTGATCCCAGCGGTGCCGGGGGAGCAGGAGGCGCCGCTGGCGACGCATGCATCGAAAACTGTGAGTACTTCCCCCCTCCCGGCGCGCTCGATCCAGTCATCGAGTGGCAGTGGGGCCTGCCTCCCAACACGCCCAAGGAGTATCCCAACCAAGCCGACGTGTGGTCGACCCCCACCGTCGCTCGGGTGTACGACGCAAACTGCGACGGCAAGGTGGACGAGAGCGATCCCCCCAACGTGATCTTCGTCTCCTCGAACAACAAGGAGACGTGCTGTCACTGTACCGGCGATACGCCGCACTCCTGCCTGACAGGTGTGTTGCGCATGCTGGACGGCCGCAGCGGAGCGGAGATCTGGAGCCTCAACAAAGCAAAGCCCGGGAATTTTGGCTTCTCCGGCACGAGCGTCGCGCTGGGCGACGTCGACGGCGACGAGCGGGTCGACATCATCGCCATGACCGGTGACGGCTACGTCGTCTGGCTGGATGGCACAGGAGCGGTGCGCGCTATCAGTGATCAGCCCACAGACACGGCTGACACCAACAGCAACGCGTTCGGATGGGGCGGCGGTATCTCGCTGGGAGACATGGATGGCGACGGCAATGTCGAGGTTGCCTATGGCCGCACCTTGTGGAGCATTCAGGGCAACCAGATCGTGCGCCAATGGGTGGGTACCCACGGGCGAGGAGGCACCGCAACCAACACCGCGATGTCATTCTTCGCGGACGTTGACGAGGACGACAAGCTCGAGCTGGTCGCAGGAAACACCATCTATGAGCGGGACGGCAGCGAGCTGTGGCGCGAGACCAGCGTCAGCGATGGTTTCCCCGCGGTAGCTGACTTCGACGGAGACGGCAAACCCGAGGTCGTGATCACCGGACACAACCGCGTCGATATCCTCGAGGGTGCGACGGGGGCGCCAAAGCTAGGCGTAGCGCTCCCGGACAGCGGCGGCGGCCCGCCCACGGTGGCTGACTTCGACGGCGACGGCAAACCGGAGATCGGCGTCGCCCAGAAGAACGTCTACGTCATGACCAAGCCCAACTACACGAACAACACCATCGACATCGTGTGGTCGGCGCCAAACCACGACCTCTCCTCGAACGTCACGGGCTCCAGCGTGTTCGACTTCGACGGCGACGGCAAGGCCGAGGTGATCTACGCCGATGAGTGCTTCCTCTGGGTGTATGACGGCGCCACCGGCAACGTGCTGCTGGCCGAGCTGACGACGTCGTTCACCGGCACCGAGAACGCCCTCGTCGCCGATGTCGATGGAGATGGCCACGCGGAAATCGTGATGGTCTCCAACGGCGCGGACCCAAGCGGCTCTGGCTGGAAGTGTGACGTGGCACCCTGGAACCAACCCGACCCAACGATGAACCGCAAGGCCTGGGTGAAGCCCCAGGGGGCAGCTGCGTACAGGGGCATCACGGTGTTCGGCGATCGCGAGAGCAGCTGGGTCGGTACGCGCACGATCTGGAGCCAGCACGCCTACTACGTGAGCAACATCTGCGACTCACGCGACAGCGCCTGCGACGCTCCCCAGAGCTATGGGCTCATCCCCACGGCAGCGAAGCGAAACTGGGAGCTTGGCTGGCTAAACAACTTCCGACAGAACGTGCAGGACAGCGGGCTGTTCAACGCGCCAGACGCCGTACTCACTCTGAACGTCTTGTGCACCACGCCTGTGACGTTCGAGGTCCGGGTACAGAACCAAGGCCTGTCGGGGCTGCCCGCGGGGGTAAACGTCGCGGTGTTCGACACGTCCGGCACCCAGGTCGCGAGCGGCACGACCACGCGTGAGCTATTGCCAGGCCAAACAGAGCTGCTGGTGCTCACGGCTACCGATGCCTCCCTGTCCGCCAAGGATACGTACGTCGCGCGCATCCTCATCGACCCGATGAACCGCACCTTCAACGAGTGCCGCGAAGACAACAACGAGAGCGCCCCCGCCGCTGGCCACTGCGGCCCCTCCTGAGCTGTCGGCGGACAGCCATCCTGAGCCATCGCACGCGCAGGCGGTCAGCCCGGCCCAGCTCACCAAGCGCGGCCAACAGCAGCGGGTTCCTCAAGGGTTTCAGTGGGTTAGGGCACAAGGCCGGGGCGCTGTTCCGGCCCCCGCGGCTCCAGCCTTGACTCTGCCAATTGGTCGGACCAACATACCAATCCGGTCAGCGGTCTCGTCTGACGACTCCCACGTCATGAGCTTGAACTTCACTCCCATCTCGCCAGCCTCTGCGGTGGACGCCTGTGTGTCTGCGCTCCAGCGCGCCATTCTCGAAGGTGATCTCAAGGCGGGCGAGCGGCTGCCCCCGGAGCGGGCGCTGGCAGCCAGCTTCGGCGTGAATCGCGTTACCGTACGGACAGCGCTCACCCGCCTTCAGACGGCGGGCCTGATCAGCGTGCGCCAGGGCAGCGGATACACGGTGCACGACTTCGCGACCCACGGAGGTCCGGAGCTGCTGCCAGGCATGGCCCAGATCGCTCGCCAGCGCGGGCAGCTCCTACTCATCGTCGAAGACCTCCTACGCATGCGCCGTCACATGGCGCTGGCGGTGCTCGAAGTCCTACCCAGCCGCGCGGAGCAAGCGGACATCGATTCGATCCGTGCGGCAATACTTCGCTTCGAGGAAGTGGCCCGGAGCGCAGATCTCCAGGCCCTGGTAGACGCGGACCTCCAGGTTGTCAGGGCCATGCTCAGCGCCACCCACAGTCCCGCCCTCGCCCTGTGCATGAACCCCATCAGCAGCGCCGTCGCTGAGATCGCGGAGCTGCCGCCGCTGATGTACGGCGCACCAGAGACCAACCTCGCTGGCTATCGCTTGCTCCTCAGCTGGCTGGAGGCGAGCCCCGACGAGCGCCCCTCCCCCCAGCTGTTGATCGCTGAGCTCGAACGTCGTGACGCTCACAACCTCAGCCAGCTCGCGCGACAGCTCACGGCCTCCAAACGCAACGAACCGAGAAGAGAAGCACCATGATCGCACCGTCTTCAGCCTGGGCGACCACCGCGCCTCACCCCCAGACCAAACGCGGGAGCACTCCCGAGAGAGCCCCCTGGCACGCCTATCTGCTGCTCGTGAACCCTCACCGCGTTCAACAGTCACTGCAGAAGGTCGCGGCCCTGGGCGAGCTCGAACGGGTGCCGAACCTCTGGCAGATCGAGCTGGGCGTGATCTCGATGTGGCACCGCGTTTTGTTCCGCTCGGATACAGTCGGGACCTCCAGGAGCGATCCGGTACGTCCCTCATGGCGCGCGCGCGCCCTCGAGTGGCGCCCGCTCCGGTTCCCCTTCTTGCTGCGAGAGAAGGCAGTGGCGCCGCTAGACTTCTCGGGTTTGGTCAGCAGCCCGGAACGTATCATCAGCCATCTCGTCGGCGCGCACCACGACGGCGCTCAGTTCGCGTACGACTTGGAACTGTTGAGGCTCACCCCAGGCGCCCTCGAACGCGCCCTCGAAGCGACCCGCAGCGTGACCCGTTCTGATTCCGCGCGGAGTAACTGGCTCAGGGACCTGGTGGTCTACGAGGGGTACCACGAGCGTCTGGAGGCGGCGCTGGTCGAGGCACTTCGAGACGGCATCGCACTACCCCCCGACCAAGCGAATGACCCGGACGTAGCGTTTGGCGCCTACCTCCGCTGGTGCGCAAAACAACCAGCGACACCAGCCGAGACCTACGCAGCCTGGCGTCGCGGTGAGTTGCACCTGTGGCGCAGCACCGGCGAGATGGTGTAGCTCAGGGCTTACCGAAGAACGCCTGTGCGAGGTTGAAGCGCGCTTCCTCACTCGCCACGATTCGGCGGATCCCTGAGACGCTCGTCTGCTCCAGATCGACCTGGACGGGAACCGCCTGCGGGTTCCCCGCGGCATCGGTCACCAGGCGCAGCGCCGGCCGGTCATAGGCGGGTGTGGCCTTCGGCGCAGAGACGATGGCCCACTCGCCTCCTTCCAGTTCGACCACGGTGCCCGTCGGGAGGATGCCAAGCGCCCGAGCCAGGAGCCGTACGATGCCCGGATGCAGCCCCGGGCGATGGATCAGCGCTCCCAGCGCCTGTGGTGGCGACATCCCGGGACGCCCACTACCTGGCGCGACACTCTCCAGGTACGCCCTGGCGACCAGCAACAGACGAGAACTGAGCAGCGCGCCCGCCTGGCCTGCGTACAGCTTGCCGAGCTGCTGTTCGCGCTCGAGCCAGGCAACCTCGAAGGCACCGACGGTGCGCAGCCAGGCCTGCGGCTCCCAACCACCGCTGGCGATCATCGCGGCACTGGTCGCCTCG
>JAUILJ010000970.1 GCA_030433055.1 Polyangia bacterium | reverse complement strand
CGAGCCTGCAGTCGTCGAGCCTGCAGCAGGCGTCGAGCCTCCAGCGACGTCAACGCCAGAGCGTGACTCGACTCCCGCGATCAGCGTCTCACCAGCTTCGGAGCCCGATGCGATTCTTCGCGAAGTGATCCAAGCGGACATGGAGCACGTGCTGCGTCTTCCGACGCTCAGCTTCGCCTCGATCGGGCAGGACCCCGCCTTCGACGGCCTTGGGGGCGACCTGCTCGGGCCAGAATCGAGCCTGACCCTGGGAGAGGCGAGCCGGCTCTCTCTGACCCCGCCTCAGGCTTCACCGCGGCAGGACTGCCACGCCGCGAAGCCGCCCGGCGAGCGCTGTTTCCCTGGGATACCGCACGGCTGCGCAACCGAGCAATCAACCTGCAGCCGACTACCGAGCACTCAGGGCTGCAGCGTGTGGCGGGAGGCCATGGGTCCAGAGCCCCACTCGGCAGAAGACGAGCCCGAGTTGCGCCAGGCCTGCTAGTGCGCAGTCTCCGTAGTTCGCTACAGATTCGCCTCACTAGGACCCGAGCGCCGGGGCTACTCCGCGGCGAGGCCGTGGGCTCGCAGCACATCCTCCCGACGATGGGTCTTCACCCCGTAGCTGAGGCCGCGGGCGCGTGCCATCCGGCGCAGTGCTTGTCGATACTGACGCGCCCCACTCGCGTACAACAGCGCCTCTCCACCGGGTAGGTGCCGGTGGACCCAGGAGTACGCGCGCCCCGCCGCAAACAGCAGGGGGACGCCAAGGTAGCCCCGCCGCTTTTCGATCTCGAGGCCCTGGACGAGCTCACCGCCGACCAAATAGCGAGTCGTCTGGTAGAGGAACTCACGGGCTGTATCCTCGCGGACAAGCGGCACCTTCGCGACCACCTCATCGAGGATCTTCTTGCCGTACGGCGGGCACTCCTGGGGCCGGGCCTGGTGTTTGAGCATTTCACGGTACTGGGCCACTTCCCGATCGAAGCTCGCGGTGAGCAGGGTCTCCTGGATCCCAAGCACGTACCCCGCGTAGCGCCACAGCAGGTGGTGGCTCTCGATCTCCTCATCGCTCAGGACAACGCCCATCCGGAGCAGGCTCTGGATGTTCCAGCAGCTGAAGAGTGAGAGGGTGATCGCCAGGTCTTCTTGATTGATCGGCTCGTCCCAGTGCTCCTTCCAGCGCCCCGAATCCGCCATCCACTGGCGGATGGCGCCATGCAGCAGGCGGACGCGAACCAAGATCTCGTGAGCGCGGCCGCCCGGTTCGAGCTCCCCCGGCAGCGCCATACTGAAGACCAGCGCCGACGTCTCCTGCAGGCGACGCGAGATGTCCCCGGGCATACCCAGCCGCCCCGTGAGCGCGGTCACCATCGCCATCTTCTTGAACATGTAACCGCCGACCAGGCTCCCCGTCAGCAGGCTCAGGCCCATGAACGGACCGTAGGCTGCGATCAGGCGTTGACCTCGCTCCATGCGCCGAAAGTTCGCCCACGCCGGCACGCTACTTGTTTCCTTGAGGAAACTGACATAGACCTCGGGACCGCCGGAAGCCGCTTGCCGCCTCACTTCAGCGAGCATGTCCTCTGGGCTCCGGATGGGGTGAGCCTTTCGCAACTCGGCAATCACGGCGTCGGCGACGGGGTCGGTGATGTGGCGCTGCGCCTGGAGCTCGGCCTCGCTGTGACAGGCCCCGTACTGGATCTCCGAGAGGCTGGGGATACGAGCCAGCTCATGACGCGAAGTGCGGATCGGCATGCCTGGAGTTTTATCTTAAACTAATTCAGATCACTAGTCGGGTTCGCCCGTCGACTGGCTCAGCGGACGCGGTGGAGCGTGCCTCCAGCCTGGACGAACACGCGAAAACCCTGAAAGCGCGGCAGGTAGCTCGCCGGTGGCGGCTTCTTCACGTGTCCGGAGACCGGTTCGAGGATCACCTGCTTGCGCTCGAGGTCGTAGCCGACCCGATAGCGCGCATCCCCCAGATGGATGCTGAGTGGGAACTCTCGCTCGAGAGCCGGAGCGACCTCTGGCGGCAGCTCGGGCAGCTCGAGGTCCGCGGGGTCCAGGAGCTGCCAGTCCGATGCTTGCGTCACGCCAAGCTCCCGCAGCCGCGAGCGCAGCCACTCAGGATAGGGCGCCGGTGGCTCCAGCGCTGCGTGCTCGAGCCATCCCGCTCCGGGGCCCTTGCTGAGGTGCGCGGCGAGCGCCCACTGTTGACTCCTCAGTTCACTCCTCCCCGCTACCCCACGGAAAAGTGATCCACGAAGCACCAGCTCACACAGGGCTTCGATCAAGAGCTCGCCGCTCGGAGCCCGCTCGTGCTCGCCGAGGCACTTGCCCGCGTGCATCCGCTGCACCACGGCTCGCACCCTCCCCTTTTCGTCGACGCTCGGTCGGCTCAGCTGGTCCCGACCCACCCCCGCGGCGAACAGCTCCGCCAAGCTCGAGCGCTGGGCGCAGGTCGCGATGATGCGGTTGGCTCTTCCGACTCCCCCACCCCCGAGGGCCCGCGTCTCGAAGACGACCAGGGCGTCGGGATGCTGCTGCTCTGGGCCAGCCATGACGCGACCCACGACGCTCTCCCGACCCAGCTCGACCTCGGTTCCGCCACTGCTCCAGCTCGTGCTCCGCTTCCGCCGCCGAGCGACATACCCCGCCCTCGGGTCCGCCTTCAAAGCGACGCGGGCCAGACCTACCCGGTCCGGTTCTCGCGCCTGATCCGAAGCCAGGTCACCCCGCTCGAACGCGCGGCGCAAGCGGCGCGCGTTCGAGCGAGCCTCCTCTAGCGCGCCCCCATCCAGGCCATGGCGCCGCGCCTGGCCGCGCCTGACCGCTCGGATCAGCATGCACGCGTCGGAACAGTCCCCTGCGCCCAGCTCCAGAGTGTGCTCGGTGGTCTCCCGAACCAGCCGCCGGCTGGTCGCCAACGCCGCGGCCAGATCCAGCACATCGTCGAGCGCCGGCCCCCCTCGCGCCTCGACCCCCAGTCG
>JAUILJ010000969.1 GCA_030433055.1 Polyangia bacterium | reverse complement strand
ATCTGCCAGAAGCGCCTGGATGGTACGCACCAGCTCATCGCGATCGCCGAGTTCGACGCGTTCCTCCGGCGCATCCCAGCCGCCTTCGGGCACTTCGACCGTGTTCGCCGAGGCAGGCGCCGAAGTGGTCGGTATCAGCGCCGACTCCGCCGAGAGCCACGTGAGCTTCAGCGCCAAGCACAACCTACCGATGACCCTGCTCAGCGATCCAGACGGTGCCGCACGGAAGAGCTACGGGATCCGCTCGACCCTGGGTCTGATGCCGGGCCGCGCCACCTTCGTGATCGACAAGGCCGGCGTGGTGCGCCACGCCTTCTCCTCACAGCTGCGCGTCGGCAAGCACGTCAGCGAAGCGCTCGAGGTCGTCAAGCAGCTGAGCTGACCTCAGGAACCGCCGGCGTTCCACATCTGCTCGAGCGCCTCCGGGCAGCCCTCGGCGAGCCCGTCGTTGCACATCGCGAGCATGTTGCCGCCCTCAGCAGGCCCGATCCTCACGCTCCCCGCGTCACGATCCGGATCGGGCTTGCCCTCAGGGCACTTGATCTCGATCTCACCCGTCGAGTCCGGCTCGCTGGCGCTGCAGCCCACGCGCTGCGCCCCCGCCTGGAGGCGCGCGATGCTGGCCTCATCCCCCTGCCATGGTGTCTCGACGAATTTGAACGTGGCGCCGCCACACCCTGCGAGCACCCAGGCAGCGCCCAGCACTGCGACGCCGTTCGCTGCAACCGATCCCAGTCGACTCATCGTTCCCGTCCCTCCGCGCCGGTGAAACCCGAACAGCGCTGGGCCGCAGCGTACGTGAATCGGCCGCCGGCACAACATCGCCCCGGGAAATGTGACCGCCGAGCGCTGGACGCGCCCCTGCCGGCCAAGCACGATGGCGCCCGATGCACGCCACGCCTGATCTGCCGCCGCCCGACTACGACCAGCTCAAGCTGTTGCTCGACGGCAGCGAGAGCATGAGCGTGGGTGAGGCGATGGGCGCGTTCGTCGCCGTGCACTCCATGCCGTCGCCGATCCCCGCGGCTCGCTGGCTGCCTGTCGTGCTGCGCGAGCGCGGCCCAGCGGACGTGCCCAAGACCACGCTGAGTGCGCTCCTGGACCTGTATCAAATCGTCGGCGCCCAGCTCGAAGACGACGGCATGGTCGTGCCCGAGGCGGACGATCCTCGCGCGGTGAAGGCGTTCTGCACCGGCTACGCAGCGATCCTGGGCCTCGACACCAGCTGGATCGCTGCGCCGAAGCTCGCGGAGTTTCACGTCACGATGCAGGCCCTGGGAGATGAGACCGTCTTCTCACACCCTGAGCTCGAGACCCGCGAGAAGCGCGCGTGGCTCGCCGACGCGCGCAGAGATCTGGGCAAGCTGCTGGAGGACGTGTACTTCGTCAATCGGGGCCGCAGGCCAGGGTCGGCGCAGCCCATCCCGCTCAAGGTGGAGCGCAATGCGCCATGTCCCTGCGGAAGTGGACGCAAATTCAAGAAGTGCTGCGGTGCGGCCTAGCGGATGCACGGGCAGACCTGGTGGTCCTCACCCCAACCGCCCGACCCGTCAACAGACCGTCCAGCCGCACGGCTCGAAGCGACACGTGAAGTGACGGAGCGCAGGGGGCTCATGAACGATGCGCATGCCGCCGATTTCCTTGCGCATCGCGAACAAATACTCGACCGCCTCCGCCACGTAGTCGATGTGGCTCTGAGTGTAGACGCGCCTCGGAATGGCCAGGCGCACGAGATCCATCGGCGCTGCCAAGAGCTCGCCTCGTTCGTCCCGCTTGCCGAACATCACCGTGCCGATCTCCACCGAGCGAACCCCTGCCTCCAGGTAGAGCGCGACGCTCAGGGATTGGCCAGGAAGCTCCGAAGGTCGCAGGTGATCGAGGAAGCGCCGGGCGTCCAGGTACACAGCATGCCCACCCGCGGGCCGGAGCAAGGGGACTTCCGCGGCGGCGAGCCTGTTCCAGAGGTACTCAGTGCTCGCGATTCGGTACGAGAGGTAGTTCGGATCGAGCACCTCATCGAGCCCGGTTGCCAGCGCCTCCAGGTCGCGCCCGGCGAGGCCCCCATACGTCGGAAATCCTTCCGTGAGGATCAACAGATTGCGGCACTCGTCCGCGAGCCCGTCGTCGTTGAGCGCCAGGAAGCCACCGATGTTTCCGAACGCATCCTTCTTCATCGACATCAGCGCACCATCGGCCAGACGGAACGACTCCTGCGCGATCTCCCTGGGGCTCCGCTCGCCCTGCCCTGGCTCTCGCTGCTTGATGAACCAGGCGTTCTCAGCGAACCGCGCACAATCCAGAAAGAGCGGTATCCCGTACGGGGCGAGCACCTCGCGGACCGCGCGCAGGTTCGCCAGGCTCACTGGCTGACCACCGCCGCTGTTGTTGGTCACCGTAACGATCACCAGGGGCACTTCCGCGTGGTGCTGCCGTAGGTACTCCGCGAGACGCTGAACGTCGACGTTGCCCTTGAATGGGTGCTCCGCGCTCGGGTCGGTGCCCTCGGGAATCACGAAGTCCAGCGCTATCGCCCCAGTATGCTCCACGTTCGCGCGGGTCGTGTCGAAGTGAGTGTTCGCTGGCACCGTCAGACCAGTTCGTGCGACGGTGCTGAATAGGATCTTCTCCGCTGCACGCCCCTGATGGGTGGGGATGACATGCTTCATCCCGGTGAGCTCTCGGACCTTCGCCTCGAAGCGATAGAACGAACGCGCTCCAGCGTATGACTCGTCGCCTCGGAGCATGCCCGCCCATTGCTCCTGACTCATGGCAGACGTGCCCGAGTCCGTCATCAAATCAATGACGACCTTCTCCGCGGGCACTGAAAACAAGTTGTACGCCGCGCGCCTGACGGCATCGAGGCGTTGCTGGAGACGATCCGCACGACGGGGCGGACGGTCGACCGCATCGCCATCGCCGGTGGCGACGGCTCCATCGCCGCCGCCCTGCCGGCGCTGCTCGACGTGCAGAAGCCT
>JAUILJ010000968.1 GCA_030433055.1 Polyangia bacterium | reverse complement strand
GCCTCAGTTCGAGGCGCTGCTCAGCGACACCGCACCCGGAGATCCGGTGCTCGCCAAGGCCCACGCGAAGTTCGCTGGCTTCAGGGATTACCTCGCGGATCAAAGCATCGATCCGGCGACCATCCTGAACGCCACGGTGATCACCACTCAGGACGTACGCTCTCCGATGCGCAAGGTCGCCGAGGCCGTCGCCGCTGCGCCTGTACCCAGCGCCAGCAGCTGGACCCGCTGCGACGCTGGCGTGCAATCCCCGTGCGCCGATTCCGAGGGCGATCGGGGCTGTGAGGCCGAAGGATCCGACTTCATCGAGTACCACGCGCTGGTGGAGCTTCCGATCTTCCAGGACGGGGAACCGCCGTACCTGACGTCCGGCGGCGCCATCCAGACCAGTGTCCAGCGCAACGAATCCGTCTGCCTCTCACTGACGGTGCCGAAGGGCGCCGCGATGCCCAGCGAAGGCTGGCCGGCGGTCGTATTCGCCCACGGGACGGGCGGGAGCTTTCGCTCTCACGTGAGGGACGAAGTCGCCGGCGCGCTCGCCAAGGCCAGCACGCCGTTCGTCGTGCTGGGTATCGATCAGGTGGAGCACGGACCGCGGCGAGGCGACTCGACCGAGAGCCCCAACAACCTGTTCTTCAACTTTGGCAACCCCGACGCCGCGCGAGGCAACGCCATCCAGGGCGCCGCGGATCAGCTCTCGCTGGCGCGCTTCGCCGCCGCGTTGAACCTCACCGCTGCCGACACCGGAGGGGACGCCATCCAGGTCGACCCACTGCGTATCGTGTTCTTTGGGCACTCTCAGGGCGCCACCGAGGGCAGCCTCGCCGTGCCCTACGCGCAGGAATTCCGCGCGGCAGTGCTCTCAGGGAACGGAGCCAGCTTGAAGGACTCGCTCCTCACCAAGACGCGCCCGGTCAACATCAAGGCCGCCATCCCCCTCGTCCTGGGTGACTTCAACTCCGACTTCGAGTTGGTAGGCGGCACGAACCACCCAGTGCTCACCCTGCTTCAGCAGTGGATCGACGCGGCTGATCCGCTGAACTTCGCGGCGCTCTGGCGCACACCTGAGGCGGACATGGTGCAAAAGAGCGTCTTTCAGACCTACGGCCTGGGAGACAGCTACAGCACGCCGGTGACCCTGGCCACGTACATCCAGGCCGGGCGCTTCGACCTGGCCAAGGCGGATGGCAGCGCAAGCCCGCCTGACGCCATCAGCGGCATCGACGAGCAGAGCGGCGCCGTCAGCGGCAATCTGGGTTCCGGCACGGAGACGCTCACGCTGGGTGCGCGGCAGTATGGCCCCCCCGATGGACAGGATGGCCACTTCGTCGTGTTCGACGTCCCCGCAGCCAACGCCGACGTCGTGCGCTTCCTGGTCGACGCAGCTCAGAGCGTGACCCCCAGCGTGGGCCAGTAGCACCCGCCTCCTCCGAGCCCGCGGTCACTCGGGGCGAGTCACGGGGAAGGGGACGACTTCATCCAAGCTGCGTACGTTCAGCGCCAGCAGAAGCAACCTGTCGAGACCGAGCGCGTTGCCCCCAGCAGGTGGCATGCCCTCTTCCAGTGCCGCGAGGAAAGGCTCGTCCAGCGGATACACCGGCATGCCTCGGGCGGTCCTGGCGGCGATGGCTGCCTCATAGCGCCGGCGCTGCTCCGCCGCGTCGTTCAGCTCCCCGAAGCCGTTGCACAGCTCGACGCCTGCGACGTACAGCTCGAAGCGTTCCGCGGTCTCTGGATCGTCAGGCGCAGGCCGCGCAAGCGAGGCCTGACTCAGAGGGTAGCCGTGGAGGAACACCGGCCGCCCGAGCGCGCGGAGTCCTGGCTCCACCCGGTCGACCAGCAAGTCGAAGTAGCGGTCCTCGTCTTCCAGCGCCAGCCGCGGCATGTCCTCCACGCCAGCAAAGCGGCTAAACGCCTCGCGCACACTGATGCGCTCGAAGGGGGGAGAGAGGTCATGGGGCTGCCCCAGGTAGTCCACCCGAGATGCGTCGAACGCTGGGGTGTCGGGGCCCGCCAGCCCAGCGCGCACGCCCTCGACGATGCCCAGCACGAGCGCTTCGGTGTCTCGCATCACCTCGGCCATCGTGCCGTAGGCCCGGTACCACTCGAGCAGCAGAAACTCCGGTTGGTGGAGCGGCCCCAGCTCCTCCGCACGGGACGCATGGGCGATCTGGTAGATGCGCGGCAAACCCGCCACCAGGAGCCGTTTCATGTGGTGCTCCGGGGACGTGATGAGCCAACCCTCATGGGCCTGCAGCGCGTCCACGTGGAGATCCAGGCCTGGAGCCGGCACACGCACCGGAGTGTCCACCTCGAGAAAACCCGCGGCGTCGAAATAGTCACGAATGATGCGCTGAGCCGTGGCTCTTGCCCGCATGCGTCGGCCCAGACGCCGGGCGTGCTCCCCGGCTTCAGCACCCAGCGGAACAAGTTTCCCTGTGGCAATTATAGTGAGTCTATCGATGTGTATGCCAGCGCCGTCAACCTTGGCGATCCGCAGCTGAACCAGGTCTCCCGGAGTCGCGCGCTCCGTGTTCGACTGTCCCGCTGCCCACGAACACACGATCCGCCGCTCGGCGTCTTCGAGCACGAGGTGCGCTGCGCCGACCTCGGTCAGGCGACCACGCACCTCACCCCCGACCCGGAGTGAAGCGTTCGAGAGGGACTCGACCGCCGCGGACACGTCGAGCACCGGTTCAGACGCGGCGTCCCTCACACCACCACCGCCAGGTTCAGCCGCCGCTGAATGCGCGGACTGCGAATGCAGCGACCTGGTGGCCCATCCAGGGCCCAGCCAGGGCCAGCACCACCGCCACCACGAGCAAACGGGGAAGGTGAGCCAGGGTGATATCCTGCACCTGAGTTGCCGCTTGGAAAATGGCGACGAAGAGCCCGGCCAACGCAGCCGCGCCAATCACTGGCAGGGACACGGCGATGCTGAGCAGCAAGGCCTCCTGAGCCTGAGCCATCAGATCGC
>JAUILJ010000057.1 GCA_030433055.1 Polyangia bacterium | reverse complement strand
GTGTCGAGCTGGAGGTGGGTGACCCGACTGCCGATCTTCAGATCGATTCGCTGGTCCCGGACGTGGCTGACCTGAATCCACAGGCTGCCGATCTTCTGGCCGTCACTGTACGTATCGTAGGTGTAGACGAAGTCGTTCGGCAGCGGCAGGAAACGCGCGACTGCGGTGTCTGCGACTTCTGGTGGTGGTGGCTCGGTCGGAGGCGAATCCGACCCGCCGCACGCGCTGACCGCGAACGCACTGACCGCGAGCGCTGCTCCCAAGAGTTGCCGAGCGGAAACGAAACTCGCCCGGCCCCCGATCCGCCGACTGCTTCGGCGCGGTCCTCGGGGCTCAGTGGGCGTGGGCGCCGTGGCGAGCATACGCGTACCAGACTAGCGCACCGAGCAGCAGCAAGGTGGCCAGAAGGAGGTATTTCAGCAGCGGATCGGGGTCGATGCGGCGCCGGAGCTCCCGCGCCGCGCTGCGCACCTCGGGGCTTCCTCCCTGCTCGATGACGGAGGGGGCGAGCTCACGCACCTCGTGATAGTTGCCTGCCTCGAACGCCGTGATCAGTCGTTCGAGATCAGGATCCTCTGGGAAATCCAGGAGAAAACGCGGCCGCTCACGGCCACTCGCGTCGAGCTCCTCCCGCCGGAAGCCCGTCTTCGCCTGGCTCCGCTTGCGCTTCTTCCGGCGGCGCTTCGGCGCGCTCTCGGTCGCTTCCGCGCCGCGCTTGGTTTCCTCTTCCGAGGCGTCGCTCATGGCGGAGACCGTACAACAACTCGGGTAGAAAGGCGGGGAATCAGTCGATGGAATCGACTCGCTGCAGGCCCTTCCGACTCACCACGACGCGCAGGCGGTGCCACTGGGAGGCTTCGTCTGCATACCGCAAGCGGTACACGACAGCGATGTTGTAGACCCGCGGCGCCTTGTAGCTGCGGATGCTCTGGGTCTCTCGGTCAGCGACGACCACGGTTTGCTTGGGGTCATCGGTGTGCGCCAGCCAGCGGTGCAGATCGAGGCGGAAGATTTCTGCTAGCCCGTCGAAATCGGGACCGAGGGCTGCCAGCCGCTCGTTGTCCAAGGTGAAGGACTTCTTGTGGCAGAGCACCGTCTCAGGGCGCGCGACCTCCTCGATGGAGTGGACCCGTGTGCGACGCCGGGCGGCTAGCACTTCGGGCTGGACGTCGTGGAAAGGGACGAACCCCGAGTGCTCGTCGACGACGGCGATGCGCCGGTCGGACTTGTCGGTGATGTCCCAGCGCCGGTCGGGAAAATGGCGCGCGACGACGTTGCTGAACGCCTCTTGCAAGATGGCCTTCAGGCGGTCCTTCACGGCGTAGGCGATCACGGCTGCGAACAGCCAAGGCATCAGTTGCTCACTGGGGGCCATGCCGTTCCACAGCGCGGCGGCGACCGCGAACGCCATGGCGGCCCCAGCGGCGAGCGCGTACAGCACGTGACGGATCCAGCGCCCCGGCTCCCTCACCCGGGTCTGCAACCAGAGCACGCTGGAGGTGAAGCGCTTGAGGACATGGCGCTGGAACTCG
The DNA here is from genome assembly GCA_030433055.1 of Polyangia bacterium. Classification (GTDB taxonomy): domain Bacteria; phylum Myxococcota_A; class Polyangia; order Polyangiales; family Polyangiaceae; genus JAHBVY01. The sequence goes on along the minus strand of JAUILJ010000057.1, from coordinate 14,751 downwards.
AAGTGTTCGACTCGCTCCGGACGCAGCGAGCCCGAGAGCTCGAGCTCCAGGCTCGAGTCACGGCGCGCGTCGACGGCGGACAAGGCTGCCTGGGTGAGCGCCTCTACCAGCTTCTTGGGGCCGCTCATGCGCTTCACCTGGCGGGCGGTGCGGCCGTAAAAGGCCTCGAACATCAGGGAGATCTCCGCTTTGACCCAGTCAGCTGCGGTGAGCAACGTATCGTCGACCTCCGGTCTCGCGCCGAGCTCTTCATCGATGCACTCGGTCAGCCCTCGCTGCACCTGGGGGCCAATATCTATTGCCCTACGGATCTGCATCTCGAGGCTTCGGGGGAGGATCAGGCGCGCCCCGCCCGGCTTGGGGACCACGCCAGATGCCTCGCCGGCGCGACGCTGCCTGCGCACGGCACCGGCGTTCGCCGTTGCCTTGAGATCCAGCATGATGTGGCGCTCGGCGTTGGCCAGTGCGTCCCGCAGCAAGCAGCTGATCAAGCGCATACCATCCAGCGCCTGCTCGCTGCCGCCCCGAAGGGCCAGCCGCAAACGCTCGAGCGGCGCCTCCAACAGATCTCGCAATGGCTCCTCTCGAGAGGCCAGACGCACATAAGACTTCAAGTCTGCATAGATGTCGTCCTGGCGATACGTCTGACTATCCAGGCGGAAACTATCCGGGACGAAGAAGTAGACTTCCCACTCGAAGTGCTCGAAGAGCTTGAAGCGGCCCTGAAGATTGCGGGCGCGGTAGACCAGCGAGCACTGGAGGTGGGTGCGATCGTGGATGCTCCAGCGCGCGTTCTCACGGTCGCCGGGCCCCAGGGGCCTGACGGCAGGCGGTCGCAGTGAAGCCGCGGCATCTTGCGGTGGCTGCCTGGGCCCGCTGTCGGCCGCCTGCTGTGGCTCTGCGTCAGCCGTTTCAGCCGTTTCGGTCGCGGGGGCGCCCACACGGCCATCCGCGCGGAGGGGCGCCTTGGTGGCCGTCGCGCGAGAGCCAGTACGCGACAGATAGAACATCCTGTTACCATACCGTCACCTGTTGGTTGCGCAACAGGCACCGCTCTTTCGGGCGCAATGGCCCCTCGTCAGGTCCCGAGCCGGGCGCCAGCGATGGCGTCCGGCTGTGAAGCCGTGCGGCCATCAAGCTGCATGGCGCTCAGAACTGGAAGTAGACGAACGGCACGGCCTGGGCGCTGACCATCTCTCGGACCCACAGCAGGAGTCCGAGCAAGATCACCCCCTGGGTAAACGCGGGGGCGCGCTTGAACGTCTCTCTGGCCCAAACGAACAGCGGTTCGGGCACATAGTGGCTGAACAGACCCAGGCCGAGCACCCACAGAACCTTGGCGTGGAGGTTCGGGTGGAAATGGGTGAGCTGACCCAGCTGGGAGAACATCAACCATGCCTTCTGAAAATTATCCGCGCGGAAAAAAATCCAGCAGGCGCACACGAAGTGCAAGGTGATGAGCACGCCCAGGAGCGTCCCCCACCAAGTGCGTGGGGCGCTCCACGCTTTGCCGGGGAGCCGCTTCTTGGACTCGCCGTCTTCCCACACCCACCAAGCGTGACGCTCGCGCTCGCGCTCGAGTCGCGCTCTCAAGAGCGGTGTGGAGTGCCACGCGCGGTGGAGCGCCAGGGCACTGCCGTGCAGCCCACCCCAGACGACGAACGTCCAGGCGGCGCCGTGCCACAAGCCGCCGAGCAGCATGGTCAGCATCAAGTTGATGTACGTGCGAACCTCGCCTTTGCGATTACCACCCAGCGGGATGTAGAGGTAGTCACGGAGCCAGGTGGATAGGGAGATGTGCCAGCGCCTCCAGAAGTCCTGGATGTCGGGTGCCTTGTAGGGCGAATCGAAGTTCAGCGGGAATCGCACTCCGAGCAACAACGCAGAGCCGATCGCCATGTCGGTGTAGCCGGAGAAGTCGCAATAGATCTGGACGGCATAGCCCAGCACGCCCGCATAACACTCGAGGCTCGAATAGTGCATCGGGGCATCGAACACCCGGTCTACCAGGTTGAGCGCGAGGTAGTCGCCAATGCACACCTTCTTCACCAGCCCAACGCCGATCAAGAACAGGCCCTCGGAGCCTTCCAGGGAGCTCCAGCGCGGCTGACGTGCGAGCTGAGGCAGCAGATCTCGGGGGCGGACGATGGGGCCAGCCACCAGGTGGGGGAAGAAAGCCACGAACGCCAGGTACTCGAGGTAGCTCTTCTGAGGCTCGATATCTCCGCGATACACGTCGATCACGTAGCTCATCGACTCGAAGGTGAAGAAGCTGATACCCACCGGCAGGGCGATGCGCAAGGCGACCTCTGGGGGGTGCATCCCCAGGGATTCAAGCACCGCGCGTGCCGTGTCCACACCGAAGTTGAAGTACTTGAAGACGCCAAGCACGCCCAGGTTCACGCAGGCGGTGATCACCAACCAGCGCTTCTTCTTCGAGCGGTCCTGCTCGTTGTGGATCGCGTGCCCCAGCAGCCAGTCGATGGAAGACGAGAGGAAGATCAGCGGCAGGAAGCGCCAATCCCAGTGCGCATAGAAGACGTAGCTGGCGAGCAGGATGAAGATCAAGCGCAGCTTCTTCGCCCGCACCAGGAGCAGCAAGAGCGCGAAGCCGACCGCGGCGCCCACTATGCTTGCAACGGTGCCGTGCGGCAACGGAACCTTCAGCGCCGAGAGGCCGAGGCCCAGGGGGTCGCGCCCTGCGTGGCGATAGCTGAGCCAGCCCAGCGCCACGAAGTTCAGCGCGACCGCCGCTAGCGACGCGGGCAGCTGAGGAGTCTCGCCGGTGTGTCGCTGGTGACACAGCCTGAGCGAGAACAGGCCTGCCAGCGCCGTCACCCCGAGCTGGGTGAAGGTCCAGGGCAGGCTCAGGGCGTAGCCCAGCAGCAAGAACCAGGGCAGCATCAACGCCCAGCGGCGGCGCGCGAGCACCCACGACACCACGAACACGAAGGCGAGGAATCTGGCGTAGTCGAGGGTGTTGAACAGCACGAGTCGGGACCGTGGTGGGCCTGAACACGGGGGAGGCCGCGAACTGCCCTGGTTGGTTGTCGCTACGCGCCTCGGCGTGCGCGCCTTAGTGGTGGTTCGCGCCTCCAAGGGCACGCTTGGCGTTTCGTCTCGCGCTGGCCGCGAAATGAGACGACGGGCGTAGAGGACAAAGGTCCCGGCGCCAACCCTTTCGGCATCCGTGGCCCAGCGAAAAGAGCCAGGGCCGGCGCCGGATCAGGGGGACCGCGCCAGTCGCTTCCTCGAGTGAGCGACGAAAATCGCCTGGCGGTTGAAATACAGAGCGCCTCACCCCCGAACCCTTAGATAAGGCCCGGGTCGGCTGACCTGGCCCGCTCGCCTGCACCGGTGGTGACGTCGGCCGGCCGCGACTCAACACAACTTCACATTGGCCTTAGTTGACGGCACCTGCTTTGAGGCCAACGCTTCCCCCTGCATCATGATTGGTCGTTTCATCCTGGGCTTGATCAAGGGCGTCCTGGTCGGCGTCGTCATCGCTGCGGTCCTGGTCAAGGGGCTCGGGATCGTGACCTGGGGTGCGCCCCTCGCGTACGGCGCCGCGATCGTGACTGGGCTGCTCACCGCGCTCATCAGCGGCAAGGCGATCTGGGTGCGCGGCGCTGGCGTGGAGAACGCCATCAAGTCGGTCGCGGCTGTGCTGATCGGGAGCGTGGGGATGTACCTGGTGCGACGCTGGCTGCCCTTCTCCGTGGACCTGTCGATGATTCAGGCGGGCGCCGGAAAGCTCGGCGATCTGCCTGCGATTGCGCTGCCCATGGTCGGCACGCTGCTCGCGCTGATGTTCGAGATCGACAATACGGGCGAGTCGGCCAAGGAGGCCAACCGCGAACGGATGCGGGTGGCGGAGTCGAAGCGCGTCGAGGAGCTCGACGTCGGCGATCCGGAGCTGGCTACCGAGACGCCGGCTCGCCGTCGTGCGCGGCGCTGAAGGCTTGGGGAATACCCTGGCCGCCGCTCGGGTGTTAGGGACATCCTGGGTCGTCCCCTAGCCGTCTCTCGTTCATGCCTCCCGCTCGCATCCTGCTCGTCGTCGCTACCCTGGGTGGCATCGCGCTCATGGTGCGCTCGGTGTGGGGCGAGCCTATCCCGCTGGAGTATGCCGTTGCCGCCCTGCTCGCATACATCGCGCTGGCGACGGCAGGTGTGTTGTTCCCACAGCTCGAGATGTTTGGCGACGTCCTGTGGCGGGGTGAGGCCGATCAAGGTGTGGTGCTCACGTTCGACGACGGGCCACATCCCGAGCACACGCGCAGGATATTGAATATCCTTGAGGAAAATAACGTGCGCGCCACGTTCTTCTTGGTCGGGCGCAAGGTGAAGCTCTTTCCCGAGGTGGTGAAGGAGATCGCTGAACGCGGCCACGGACTGGGCCTCCACGGGTATCAGCACGATCGTCTCTTCTCGTGGAAGACACCGAAATACGTGGAAGAGGACATCCAGCGCACTCAGCAGGCGATCGAGGAGGCATGCGGGCAGAGACCGACGCTGTTTCGTCCGCCCATCGGTCACGTCTCGACGCGCACCGCCGCGGGGGCGAAGAAGGCTGGAGTGACCTTGGTCGCCTGGAGCGTGAGAGGCAGGGACGGCTTGAAGAACGCCGATCCGGACAAGGTGCTCGAACGCCTGAGCGCCGGGCTCGGGCCGGGCGCGATCTTGCTGTTGCATGACGCCGCCGAGCGCGACGATTTCACGCCCGTGTCGATCGACGTCCTGCCCCGGCTTCTCGAGGAGATACGCTCGCAGCAGCTGAGCGTGGTGCCGCTCGAGAGTTTCCTCGAGGAAGTAAAGACGTGAACGCGCTAGCGGCCCAGGGCGGCGCGCTTCTTCTTGGGTAGCTTGTCTCGCACCAGCTCGTAGCTGGTCTCGAGCAGCTCCTTGAGCTGGCCTGCCGGCACTGCGCCCGGGGAAATCAGCACCCAGTCGTAGCGCGCGAGATAGGGCGCCGGGCTGATGCCAGGCAGCTCTACCAGCTGCGCAGCACCCTCGCGGCTCGCCTTCAAGGACACGCTCCCACCGTCCATCCCGGTGCACGCGAACATCTTCTCACCGACGCAGAAGGTGACGTCGGCACCCCACTTGATGTCCTCCACGGCGCCGGGGAACCCCAGGCAGATCTTGCGTAGCGCGTTGAGCTTCATGGGGTGAGGGTAGTCACAGCTCGCGTCGAGGAGGGAACAGCGCGTTGGCCATCAGCAGTCCACCTACCAGTGTAGCGGCCACCAGGAACATTCGAAACACGCCTTCAGTCCCCGTGAGGACGTCACGCTCCAGGAACGAGCTGAGGCTACGAAAGCCGATCGAGCCTGGCACCAGCAGCATGATGCCCGGCACCAGGGTGACGCTGGCGGGACGTTTGAGTAGCCGGGCAAGCCAGTTGGAGATGGCTGCCACCACGAACGCTCCAACGAACGCCCCCAGCTCGGGCCCTAGCAGGTGCGCGCCAGCGCGGGCGCCGAGGAAGCCCAGCACGCTGGTCAAGGTGATGAGTGGGATGTCGCGACGGCGAGCGCGGAACAGGACCGCGAAGGCCAGGGGCGCCAGCGCAAGGGCGGAGAGCTCCGCGATCGCTGGCACTTGAGCGGCGCTGCTCGTCAGTGGAGTACTCCCGAGCAGGCGGTGGGTGAGCTCGCGGCCCAGGCCCACTCCCAGGCCCATCTGCAAGAACGTCACCGCTGCAGAGGCGAAGCGCGCCGTGCCGCTCATCAGGTGGGACGTCGCGAGCTCGCTCATGGCAACCGTCAGCGTCAGCCCGGGCACCAGCACGATCAGCGCGCTCACCGTCATCACGCTGGGACTCACCGGAAGGTAGTTCCCCAGCGCCAGCGCGAGCGCCGCGGCTACGCAGCTGGCGAGCGCGGGATAGATGCGCCGCGTGGCGGTACCGCGATCCATCCACAGCGTGAGCGCCCCGAGGCACAAGCCAAGCGCAGCCGAAAGCCCCACATCCAGCGCGTTGCCTTGAAAGAAGCACGCCGCGCTCGCCGAGCTGATCCCGAACGCGACCGGCGTGAGCCAGCCGGGGTAGGGGTGCGGTGCGTTCGCGACCCGATCGAGGTGCTCGAATCCTTGCCTCAGGGAAATGGAACCGTGGCCAATGCGATCGATCAGCGCGTCCAGCTCCACTAGCTTGCTCAGGTTCACCTCGCCGGGATCGACGCGCACCATGTGAGTCTGGGCCACGCGATCGTCGCCAACGGCGATGAACAGCGACGTCGGGGTGGAGAACAGCTGAGCTCTCACGCCGAGCCGCGTCGCGCAGGCGCCCAGGGCCTCTTCGAGGCGTAGCGCGCTGGCTCCCTGGGCGTGAAGCACTCTCCCCAGGCGCATCAAGAACGCGCTCGCGTCTTGCAGGTAGGCGACGTCGGCATCGGTCAGCGCGCCGCTGGGCATCGAATTCTTGAGCTCGCTCGAGAGCTCGGAGAGCTCCAGCTGACTTGGCAGCTGCAGGCCGATGCTGGGGCGTGAGGTGGGCGCGATCGAGTGCCGTGAGGAGTCAGTCATGAGCGACGATGGGCAGCTCCACGATGAAGCGCGCACCGCCCTCGTAGTCCGGGTCCAGATCGATGTGGCCGCCAGCGGCTTCCACCAATCCACGACACACGGAGAGGCCAAGACCGGTGCCTTTGCCCACCTCCTTGGTGGTGACGAATGGCTCGAAGAGTTGCTCCAGCACCTTCGGGGACACGCCTGGGCCGTCGTCTTCGACAGTCAGGCGGACGCCTTGGGAGCTGGGTTCGGCGCGCACTACCACGCGGCCCCCGGCCCCGCACGCATCTGCGGCGTTCATGACCAAGTTCAGCAGGACCTGAACCAGCTGCTCCCGGCTCATGCGCACGGCTGGCAAGTCGGGGAATGTGTCGACCTCCAAGGCGATGTCCTGCAAGGCCTTCTGCGGAGTCACCAGGGTCACGGTGTCGTACACGGCGGTCTCCACGTCACCGCCCTCGGCGCTCTCCCCCTGGGCTGGCCGAGCGAACTGCAGCAGGTCTCGCAGAATGTTGTGGATGCGCTCGGTCTCCTTGCGCATGCGCAGCAAGAAGTCCCTCTGCTCTGCCTCGTCGAGGCCTCCCTCGATCAGTAGATCCTCGAGGCCGATCAGGGCCGCTATGGGGTTTCCAATCTCGTGAGCCAGGCCCGCCGCCAACCGGCCGACGCTTGCCAGGCGTTCAGAGCGGACCAGGTTCGCCTGGGTGGCTTTCAGCTCTCGTGTGGCTTGCTCCACTTCATCCACCTTGCGGCGCAGCGCCTCTTCCTCGGCGATCAGGTGCTCGGTCATTTGCCGCAAGGAAATTCCGAGTTGCGTCAGCTCGCGCGCCCCGGAGCGCGGCAGCTCCAGCTTGCGAGCGCCCTGGACGACGCGGCTCGCGGCTCGGCCCAGGCTGTCGAGTGGCCGCACGATCCAGCGCGTGAGTACGAAGTAGCTCAACAGCAGCAGCGCAAAGGCGATCACCGCGGTGTACAGCGCAAACAGGCGCAACAGTGGAGCCACGCGAGCGGCGTCGTCGTCTGTGCGCAGTACCGCCGCCACCGCTCCGTGAGCGTCGGGTACGACAACCGCGATACCTGGGCCGTAGTTGGTGCGAGCCGGGAAGACCCGCTCGCTACCCGGGACGACGCTCTCGGGCAGCTGGTCCACGGCGACTGGCTCGCCGACGCGCGCTATCGCTTTTCCCTGGGGATCGTATACTCCGATCGCCTCGAGCCCGCTGGCGCCGATCTCCGAATGCAGCAGCTCCATCAGCTCGGCTTGAGTGCGGCGCTCTCGAGCCTCGGAGACGTGCCCGGCCACTGCGCGACCCAAGGAGCGCGCGCTCGCGTAGCGGACCTCCTGGAGTGTGACGCGGGTGTAGGTGGAGACCGCAAAATACAGCGGCAGCAGCCCAAGCAAGAGCAACCCACCCAGCAGCAGCAACAGCTGCAGTCGAAGCCCTGGCTTCACGCTGGCCATTCTGCGCCAGCCTCACACTGGACGCTAGACGCGTGAGGGGCCGCGCGTCGTGCTTGCAGCACGGAAACGCGGCCCCAGCGTTGACGGGAGATCAGCTCGTGAAGGAGCGCTTGACCTCGTCGTTCATCAGCATGACCAGCAGCCAGATGCCCACCGGCACGCCGAACCAGCAGCAAGGTCCGATGCAGGGCAGCATCCCGACGATGGCGCCACCCACGGACATGCCCCAGCTTTCGCCCTTGCGCGCCTTGGTCATGGCAAAGATGACGAAGCCACCGGTGAGCAGGCCGATCAGGTTGAACACCATGCCCATCACGCCGGACATCATGTTCGCCATGCCCTGCTCGCCACCTGCCATCGCGCCCATGCCGGTGCCTAGCAAGTTCAGGATCAGGCTGAGCAGGCCGAAAGCCATGCCGATACCCATCGCGACCATCATGAAGATCGCGGGCAGGTTCACCTTCTCGATCGCACCGCCCCCACCTCCTGGAGGCGGACCGTAGGCGCCAGGCGGGCCATAGGGGTTGCCTCCAGGGGGACCACCTGGCGGGCCACCGGGAGCACCAAAGCCGCCACCCGGCGGGGGACCATAGGGAGGGGGATTGCCGTACGGATTATTCTGCATTGAACCTCGAACTCGGAGGCTATCCGACCCACCGCCTAGAGCCAACAGCGAACGGGCTTCGATAAGTCCAAGCGTGTCCTCGACGTTTCCGACTACTGTCTCCCGAGCACCTCGGCCCGCGCCTCCAAGCACGCGCGAGAGCCAGCGCGAAAGCGTCGGCAAACCCTGGGGCGCACGGCGTGGATCGCGCAGCCCACGCGCTCGCCCAGCTCGCCTTCGAGTGCAACGCAGCGGATTCCTGGCGCTCGCAAAGCGCGCCGTTGTTGATCCGGCTCGGTCTGACTCAGGTCTCGAGCCTGGGTTTGGGGGTGAGACGCGCCGTTCAAGTCCACGCCTTCCGCCGCTTGCTCATCGGCAATCGTGGCCAGCTCGTCGTCGATCACCTGCAAGGCAAAGCGAGCGGGTAGGCGCGATCGTTCTTCGGGCGAGACGTGAACGTACGTGGGCCAGTCCACCCGTGGCGCGCAGCAGGCGCCGCAGCGAGTGCAATCCAACTCAAAGCTGGTGAGGCTCATGGCAGCCCCTAGTTGGCGGGTTTGTCCCCGGATTTGAAGTGGAACTGGGCGGGTGAAGCGCTTTGGCCTTGCCAATCGGCGCTGGCGGGTTAGAAATTGAGCGCGCTCAATATTGAGCATGCTCAATTTTATGCACGACCTCGCAAAGGCTCCCTCCCTGCGGGAGCAGAAGAAGCAGGCCAAGCTGGAGGCCATCCAGGAGGCGGCGCGGGCCTTGTTTCGCCGCCGTGGCTACGCCGGAACGACGACGCGGGAGATCGCCGAGCGCGCTGGGATCGGTGTCGGCACGTTGTTCGTCTACTTCCCGGAGAAGACGGACTTGTTGTTTTATGTCTTCTCCCAGGACCTGGAACGCGTCGCCAATCAGGCGCTGGATAGTATCCCCGAGGAATCAGGGCTCGTCGATGGTCTGCTCTACGTCTTTCGCGCGATCTTCGAGCTGTACGATGCAGACCATGAGCTGAGCCGCACGTTCCTCAAGGAGTACCAGTTCGGTACAGGCAGGGTGCGGGACGCGTTCAACGAAGTAACCTTTGGCATCGTCGCTCGCTTCGGTGCGCTGGTGCGGCGCGCTCGGGAGCGTGGCGAGCCGATGCGAGACATCGATGATTTCCAGGCGGGGTATCAGTTCTTCGCGCTGTACACCTTCGCGCTCCAGCTGTGGCTGAGCCGCGCCATGGCTGATCGCGAGACGGCGTTGTTGCAGCTCCGCATCAGCCTGGAGCTGGCTGTCAGTGGGCTGAAGGAGTGAGCGGGTCGGTCACTCGCCGAGCGGCGCGAGCGGCCCTTCTTCTGGTCGGGTGGTCGCTGACTCAAGTGAGACAACAGGAGTAGTCGCGTGAAAGAAGCAAAACTGGACGCGTTGGCGAGGGGTTTCAAAGACCGAACGCTGGTCACGGCGCGCATGGCCTCGAAGCTGGGCGTGCGGTACGTCAAGCGCAGCCTCGGCGCCAAGCGTGTGCTCGACGCGACACCCAAGGAGCTGGAGGTCGCCCGCAAGCTGGTCAACGACATGAGCTCCATGAAGGGGCTGATCATGAAGTTCGGCCAAATGGCGAGCTACATGCCTGGCGCGCTGCCGCCGGCCGCTCAGCGCATTCTCGCGGAGCTGCAGGCGGAGAGCACGGCGATGAACTTCGAGCGGGTGAAGGAGCTGGTCGAGGCGGAGCTGGGCTGCCCGCTCGACCAAGCCTTCGAGGCCTTCGATCCAGAGCCCTTTGCCGCTGCATCCATCGGGCAGGTCCACCGCGCGACGTTCAATGGCCGCGAGGTGGCAGTGAAGGTTCAGTATCCCGACATCGAGGAGGCGCTGAAGAGCGATCTGAAGACGGTAGGCTTCGCAACGACGCTGTCCACGCTCGGCATGCCCATCGATGGCAAGGCGCTCATCACGGAACTCTCCGAGCGCCTGATGGAGGAGTGTGACTATCGGGCTGAGGCCCAGAACCAGCGCCATTTCGCCGAGCTGCTCGAGGACTATGACGGGGTCGACGTGCCTGGGGTGGTGGCTGAGCGCACGACCAAGCGCGTGCTGACGACACATCTCGTGGACGGCCAGCGCTTCTATCCCTTCTGCGACACCGCTCCGAAAGCGGTCAAGGATCGCGCCGGTGAGGCGATCTTTCGCGTCTCCTTCGACTGCATCTTTCGCCACGCGACGTACAACGCGGACCCCCACCCCGGGAACTACCTGTTCGGAGGCGCCGGTGAGGTTACGTTCCTGGACTACGGATGCGTGAGGCGGTTCGAGCCTCAAATGATTGCCGCGTGGAAACGTGTTGCGCGGAGCGTGATCGACGACCGCCGGGCGGACTTCGAGCGCTACTTCCCCGACCTGGGCATGGTACCCAAGCCCAAGCGCTTCGACTGGGACCATCAGTGGGCTGTCATGCGCTACCTGTACACTCCGTTCATCCAGCGGGAGCCGTACTTCACCTACACCCACGAGTATGTCCAGCAGAGCTACGCGCTCTTGCTCTTCGACAACCCGAACAAACTGCGTACCGCCATGCCTCCAGAGTGGCTCTTCCTCAACCGCCTGCAGTGGGGCTTGAACTCCGTGCTCGCGTACCTGGATGCCACGGGGCCGTGGCCCGAAATCTGGCGCGCAGCGGTGGAGTCACCAACTCCAGGCGCCTGATCCCCCACCGGGTGAACGAGCCGGACCGCGCCGGCGTACGACCAGGCTTGCGAATCGACCTGCCGCCAGGGGGCCGCGTGCTATCAACGGCCGCGTGAGCGCTGCAGAACGCCAGTCCCGTGGAGTGCTGGCGGTGCTGCTGGCGGCAACCGGCTTCAGCTGGGGCTTCGTGCTGGCGAAGGCGATCGGCCTGCCAGCGCCGACGATTGCGGTGTGGCGCATGGCGCTCGGCGGCGGCGCGCTCACCCTGGTCGCGCTCGCGCGCCGTGTCCCCTGGCCGAGGCAGTGGGCCGGCGTGCTGCTCGCCGGGCTGTGCTTCGGCGTGCATCAGCTGCTGTACGTCACCGCGGCACAGAAGACGAACATCGCCATCGTGGCGCTTGTTTCCGCGTTGCAACCCGTGGTCGTGGGGTTGGTGAGTCGACGGGCAGTGGGGGAGGTCGTGAGCAGGCGCGTGCAGGCATTTGGCGGGCTGGCGGTGCTCGGCGTTGCGGTGGTGGTGCTCAGTAGCCTCAAGTCAGCTGAGCACGACTACCTTGGCGACCTCCTGTCGCTGCTGAACTTGTTCGCGATCAGCGCCTACTTGCTGTTCGGCAAGCGCGCGCGACTCGAAGGCGCGCCCACGCTCACGCTCACTGCATCGGTGTTCTTCATCGGGCTGTGTCTGGCGCTGCCGTTCGCATTGAGCGCGTCGCCTTCGGTGCCTGGGGCGTCCAGGCAGTGGCTCTTGCTTGGCGTGCTCGCCCTGGGACCTGGAAACGGACACCTGCTGGTCAACTGGGCCCACGGTCGGGTGAGCGCAGCGCTCGTTGCCATCGTGCTCACGGCGGTGCCGCTACTGGCGAGCGCCTGGGCGGCGCTCGTGCTGGGTGAGAGCTATGGCCTGGGGCACGTCGTGGGCAGCCTGATCGTCGTGGTCGCCGTCGAAGGGGCACGCCGCGCGGAAACAAAATCCGCTCCGGTGGTCAGCGGTCAGCGGTGAGCGAGGCCTGGACAGCGTGCTGGGTCAGCCGCTGGCGGAGCGCGGCGAGCTTGGCCTCGCGCAGGCTGAGGTTTCGTGAGTCCCCATGCACGCCGAGCTGGTCCAGCAAGGGCTGGTAGTCGAAGAAGGCTTTGCGCTCGAGCGCTGGGCGCGCGACGGACCACAATGACACTCCAAGTTCTTTTTCTGCACGGATTATCAGGTCTTCAGCGGTCCAGAGCGCGGGCGCCTCTCGTGCGTATCTCCCAAGGGTGCGCATGAGCTGGTCCAAGCTCTTTCCGGCTCTGGCTAGCTGCAGCTCCCAGGCGAGGGCTATGGCGGCGCCCGACCAGTAGACGCGCCAGTAGCTGTGGTGCTCGTGCATCTGTTCGCTCTCGCGTTGCAGTGGCAGATCCCCCGCTACGTGGCTGCCGCGCTCGAAGCCGTCCACCAGTTCCCACCACACTTCTTTGTCCGTGAGAGCACCGGCGCGACCACGCAGGATGGCGGTGTAGTACGTGGTCAGGCCCTCGCTGAACCAGGCGTCCTCCAGGCGCACGTACGGCATCAGCAGGTGAAACAGCTCGTGAGTAGCCGCCCAGTCCGTCCCGATGTCTCCCGTCGTCGCGCTCTTCGCCGCCCAGATCAGGCTCGAGCGACCTCCGCCGTGAAACGCGAAACCGAATGAATCCTCGCGCGCGGGCTCGGGAGCCAGGACGACCAGAGCAGACAGCGTAGGCTCCCCCGCGAAGGCGAGGCTGGCGGCCCTGGCAGAAGCGGTCAGCCAGTCGAGGTAAGGCCCAGGCCGTGCATCTCCGAGCGTCGCGATCTCGAGCTGAAACCCCCCCGCGCTGACATGCTGCGTGTGCAGCTCTCCGAGCGCGCCCACGGACTTCCAGTGGTGGGCGTCGACTGGGAGCAGGTAGTGACCTCCCCGCTTGGGCCACGGGAAGCTGGCCGTGAATCCCCGAGGTAACACGAAAGTCAGCGGTAGCTCGGAGACGCGCTCCGGGTGCCACAACCAGTAGTCGGCGCACAGCAGCCAGTCCTTGCCGTATTGCTGGGTACGATTGGGCGCGCCGACTCCCCGCAGCTTTGCGAGGGGCAAGCTGTAGCTCACGCAGTCACCCGCGCCAGCGCTGCTCGGCAGCGCGAAGCCTCGTTCGGTGCGTTGCAGCTGGCTGGTCTCCCCGGCGTGCCGCAGCTGCATGCTCTCCACGAGCGGAGCGGGCGCCGCTTCATGAGGTAGCATCGCGCTCCCAGGATCAGCGGCGAAGCACAGCTGAACGTCTATGGAAGTTTGCCGCAGGGAAACTAGGTAACCTGGGGGCGCAGCCTGTGTCGATCTGGGCGCTGCGGACGAGGTGCTGGCGGCAACGGTTTTGGGCGCAGCCCGGGGGGGAGAGGCGCGCTCGCAGCTGACCTCACCCCCCAGACATGCGCAGATGACCAGCGCATCAAGGCATGCTCGTCGAGAACTCCTTGGAGCCGAAGACCTCGCCCTTGATGCCTGGTTGCGCGTCGTTCCCACCTTGTCCACCGGGGCCGCCCACACCGGGCGTGCCGCGATCGATGATGACACCGTCGCCTTCGCTGACAACCGACTTGCCAATTAGTGCGATCGCGATGGAAACGCCACCGTTGCCCCCGGCTCCTCCGCCGCCATCTCCGCCATCTCCGCCGTCTCCGCCGTTTCCACCGCCCGCCGAGAAGTAGGTGATGGCCCCGCACTTCTGGGAGCCGCCGTCGGCGCCGCCCACGCCGGTGACCCCCGTACCACCCATCGCGCCGTCGCCACCGCGACCGCCTTTGCCTCCCAGGCCGCCCGCGACATAGGATCCTTCGAGGCTCAAGTTCGAGTCGAGGAGCACGATCCCGAACGCACCACCGCCGACTCCGCCTGCCTGGCCGCCGCCACCCCCGCAGCCCGCGTCACCGCCCTTGCCGCCGGGTCCACCGAGCAGCGTGCCGCAGCCGAAGCACGCACGAAAGCGCTTCGTGCCCCCGGCGCCGCCGCCGCCCCCGCCAGTGCCGTGTTTGCCCCGCTCCCCTGGACTCCCCAGGCTGCCTTGCCAGTCGCCCAGCGCGGAGAACGCGCCCAGCGCGTCCATTGAAATTCCACCGGGTAATCCATTGGCACCATCGCCCCCATCATCGCCCGTGGTCCCGCCGCTCACGCCATCACCGCCTACCAGTGGGCAGGCGTTCGGGCAGTTGTCGTCACCGTCGGGTCCCCCACCGCCACCGCTGGTTGGGTCTCCGTCTGCGTCTCCAGGCTCCCCCGCGCTGGAAGAGCAATCCGCGACCGTCCCGCCGTTGCCCCCGAGCGCGCTACAGCTGACCTCGGCGCCAGCCGAGCCTTCTGCCCCGGTGGCCCCCTTGCCGCCTTCGACTCGTGCGTCGACCAGGCTCAGGGCGTCCCCCGAGTCCTTCACCCACATCGCGTAGCTGCTCGCCCCGTCGCTCAGCTCGCTGAAATCGGCGCCCTGAATGGTCAGGCTCTCGAGGGTCGTCGGCTTGGTCAGGCCGTCA
>JAUILJ010000967.1 GCA_030433055.1 Polyangia bacterium | reverse complement strand
AGCGGGACGACCTTCACCGTCTCGCTGCCTCGGGTGAGCGACTGAGCGGCGCGTCTCACCCCCAACCTCTAGAGGAAGTCTACGTGCACGAGAACTGGCGGCGCACCCGTCACTGGGGTGAACACTGGGTGATCACGCAGGAGTCGACGACACCGCTCTCGTAGGCTGTGATGCTCGCCACCTGAATCATGTTCGCCATGTGTTCGGTGCAGTCGGACACGCCGAGGATCACAGCGTCTTCTTCGGTTGGTCCCCATGAGCCGCCGTCTGCCGCCCTCGCCTCACAGCTGCCCGGGGCATCGCACACGTAGTAGTTCCCTGCGGCAAAACAGAAGTAGCCGTTCTCACCGAAGTCGGCGCTGCACGCGTCCCACTCGTTGGGGCAAGCGTCCACCGTGCAGTAGAAGTCCTCGCAGCCCGCATCGGTACCGCACTGGCCGAGCGTGTTGAACAGGCTTTGACCTTGAGGGGTCGCTCTCGCCACGCATTCGTCGATGCACGCGTAGTCTCCGCACGCCTTCATGCAGTCCACGGTCGGCGCGCAGCCCGGGGTCCCGACGCCTGCACCTCCGGAGCCACCGCTCGCCTCGGTCCCAGCGGTGGCGCCAGCACCTCCCTGGCTCGCCGACCCCGACGACCCGCCGCTCCCACTGCCGCCGGACGCCCCAGCGCCCACGGCGCCCGATCCTCCGCTCCCGCCGCCCGCTGACGCTCCGCTGCCTCCGTCGTCCGCGGTCTCGTTCACACAACCTC
The DNA here is from genome assembly GCA_030433055.1 of Polyangia bacterium. Classification (GTDB taxonomy): domain Bacteria; phylum Myxococcota_A; class Polyangia; order Polyangiales; family Polyangiaceae; genus JAHBVY01. The sequence goes on along the minus strand of JAUILJ010000967.1, from coordinate 2,230 downwards.
CGAGGCTCACCAAGAGCCCGACCGCCAACACCCAGCAACCCACCTGTTCAATGCTCATCGAAGCCTCCTTGCGGCGCCGCTCCAGCCAGCGCCAATTCACGATAGGAATCATATTGTCATTAGAACAAATGCATTGACAATAGAAATCGTATCGCGAATTAATTTGGGGGTGAGTCGAGCCGGAAAGAAGGCCCCACGCGCCTACAACAGCCCGCTGCGCGAGGCCCAGGCCGAGGCCACCAGGGAACGCGTCGTGGACGCAGCAATCGAGCTGCTCGGAAGAGACCCGACCAGCTTCACGATGCCCGCCGTCGCGCGCGCGGCGGGTGTCTCCCAGCCGACGGTCTACCGCCTGTTCCCCGACAAGGAGGCGCTAACCGAGGCCGCTCGCGCTTCCGTGCGTAAACGCGCAGGCGTCGACCCCTCTGCTTGTCACTCGAGTGAGGAGCTGATCGCGCGTCAAGGCCACAGCATGCGCAAGATCATCGCGGAACCGCCGGAGGTGCTCGCGGCGGCAGCCGCGCTCAACAGCCAGCGCCTGTCGGACGAGCAGCTCCAAGAGCGCATCGACTACGTCATGGCGGCGCTCGCAAAGGAGCTGCGAGGCGTACCCAAGGCGGCGCGGCTCCGCGTGGCGAAGCTCATCAGCATGCTCTACTCATCATCCGGCGCGGCCATACTCTGGCGCTACCAGCTGATGAACGAAGAGGGATTCGAGGCGTTCGCCTGGATGGCGCGGACGCTCATCAAGGCGGCGCAGCGGGAGGGAAAATGCGATGAATGAAAGTGTTGTTACATGGGAACGTCCGGGCCCTGGAACGTGGGAGTTCGACGCCAGTCATCAGGAGGCGCCGTTTGGGCGCTTCACCGATGAGCTGACCTTGGCGGCGTCGGAGCGCGGCGCAGCCCGGGGCTTTCGCGCCGCAGGGCTGCCGCTGGAGACGCTGTGCTGCGCGGTGATCAATGGCTGGTGGTACATCAAGCTCAAGCCCCTCGGCGGCCCCGAGGAGAGCACGTCGACTCCCCCGGCGTTCGTGTTCTGGCTGCTGTTCAACCTGCACCCCGAGCTGAGACGCCGGCGCCGCTCCGCTCGGCGGTTCATGAGCGAGCGACAGTGGGAGGCGGTTCTGAAGACCTGGTTCGAGGTCGACAGACCACGCTACGTCAGACGCATCCGTGAGCTGCAGGCGCGCGCCGCGGCAGATCTCAGCGACACGGAGCTGTGCGAGGAGCTCCAGCGGGCCAAGCAGACCTTCGAGGACTTGGTGGAGCAGCACTTCACCGCAGTGCCTGCCAACGCCATCCCGACCGGAGACTATCTGGTGCACACCGAGGCCTGGGCCAACGTATCCGCAGGGCAAGCGATTCGCGCCATTGCCGGGTTCACTGAGGCGACGACCGAGCCGCTCGCCGCCGTCGATGGCATCGTCGCCGCGCTGCGACGAGAGGGTCGCCTGGGCCTGCTCGAGGCGGAGGACCCTGCGCGCGTGGTCGCACAGCTGAGCGAAGGCGACCAGGAGAGTGCCAGCCTCTACCGAGAGTACGCGCGAGACTTCGGAGTGCGCGTGGCCACGGGCTACTCCGTCCTGTGCCCGACGCTGAACGAGATGCCTCACCTGATCGTCGGCAACCTGCGGCGCCGGGCCCAGTCAGGCATCGGCCAGAACCCAGCGCGTGAACAGGCTGAGCGCGCGGCGCGGGAGCTGGAAGCTCGGATCCCCAAGGAACACCGTGAAGCTTGGCTCGAAATGCTGCACGCGGCCCGGCGATGCGGAGAAGCGCGGGACGACGACGGGGGGCTCTTGATGGCCTTGCTCGGGATCACCCGCGGGTTGGTGCTCGAGGCAGGTCGGCGATTGACGGACATGGGTCGCGCCAGCGAAGCAGAGAGCGCTTGTGATCTGACCGCCAGCGAAATCATCGCAGCGCTGCGCGGGGCCGGTCCGTCGAAGGTCGAGATAGCGCGGCACACCGCGGAACGGAGGCGATGGGCGCGTCTCACCCCCCCTGCCCACCTGGGGCCCGCCCCGGTACCTCCTCCGGTGGACTCCTTCCCTGCGGATGTGCGTCGAGTGGTCGCGGCGATCTTCGCTTTCGCCAGTCGCTTCGCGGCTGACGGCGACCCAATCCCCGAGACGGGCGAGCTATGCGGCCACGGAATCAGCCCCGGAGTGGTGCGCGGCCGGGCGTGCATCGTCACGGGTGCCGAAGATTTCCAGCGCTTTCAGCC